>NZ_DATGNR010000005.1:0-36396 GCF_035306605.1 Xanthomarina sp.
AAAGTTGGGTCGTGCAATCGAGCTGCAAACATTCCATACGCAATGGTTTGAGCATACACATCAGCAAATCCTTTAGGAGTAATATCGTGAATTAAAATCTCCTTGAAAGCTTGTTTTTGTTCTCGAAGCGTACTGTTTTGATGATTTTCTTCATCACTTATCAAAGCTTTTCCAATCACATCAGACAGAAGTCTGGCTTTGCCCGCCATCATTTCGGCTAATTTTTTTGGACTTTTTATGTTTTGTCCAATGTGAACACAAAAGTCTTTGATAAGATTTTCAAAGTTGCCAAAGTTCTCAGGTAAAGGTTTTATTCCTTTGTCCGTGATTTCTGCAATGGCTATTTTGGTAATAAATTCGCCATTATTATACAGATGAAAATCTATATAATCGGTGAAAATCAGATTGTCTAAGGAAGCTTTATAGCGGTCAAATTGTTCTTTGTTTACCGATTTCTTTTTTCCTTCAAGGTCTTTGTCGCCAATGTCTTTCGCTTCAATAAACCCTACTGGAATATCCTTTTTTGTCAAGATGTAGTCTGGTGCACCGCAAGATTGTCTTTTCGGTTCGTTGGTTGCTCTTATTTCAGGCACTAAACTTTCCAATAACTGTTGTAAGTCGCCTCTAAAAGTATGCTCCGTTGCATTCCCTAGTTTGTATCTCTGATTTATGTTGTCGATGTATTTTTCTATTGTCATTTATTCAAATCTCAAATTTCCTTACAAAGTTAGTTTTTCTTTCAGTGCGTTGGTAAAACAGCTCTTTTGGTTTTTTAGCTTTGGCTTTCGTGCTGGCAAAAACCAAATGTGCTGTTTGTGCGGTGGCTTTTTTGTATATTGCCCAACTTGTTATATGAAATCAAATATAGCTGATTATCGGTTATAATTTCGGGATATGAGAACTTTTTTGTTGCTTTTGTCTTTTAATTGAAGCTCTTCTACCGTAACATCTAATGGGTTGCGTATCTGCATAAGGCTTTTTTGTGCAACATGGGTGTAAATCATAGTGGTTTCAGGCTTCGTGTGTCCTAATAATTCTTGTATGTAACGGATATCAATACCATTTTCTAACATGTGGGTGGCAAAACTATGACGTAAGGTATGTGGGGTAACGGTTTTATTTATGCCAGCTAGTTTGCACGATTGTTTTAAAAAGGCTCGTATACTACTGGCCGAATACATGTTGCCTTCACGTCCTTCTATAACATAATAAGCAGGTTGATAGGTATAAATATAATTCATCAATAAGGGTTTAATAACCTCACTCATACCTACTATACGATCTTTTCTACCCTTCCCTTGTTTAATATGTATTTGGTTTCTGTTTAAGTCTAAATCCTCAAGTTTTAAATTTAATAATTCACTAATTCTAAGTCCTCCAGAATAAAGCAAACCAATAATGGCTCGGTGTTTCAAGTTTTTGGTGGCTTGTAGGATGTCTATAATGGCTTCTTTTGATAAAACAGTTGGTAAATATTGGCTTTTTTTAGGCCGTTCAAAAGTACTAGCATCAAAATTATCCAAATTGCAAAAAGCAGTAAAATGTTTGATAGCACTTACGCATTGTCGGTGGCTGCTTATACTATAGTGCTCTTTTGCAATGACTTGTTCTATAAACCAACGAATGTTTTGGACACTCCAATCGGCTTTTTCAACAGCTTTATGAAGGTGTAAATATCTAAGTATAAAATATCCGTACGAGGAAACAGTGCTTTCACTTAGCCTTTTACCACGTAAATAAGTAACATAATCCTTTAAAAGTGTTTTTTGGTCTAAGGACAGCTCCTGGTATAAGGTGACTTTATTAGGTGGTTTTATTTTGTTTTTAATCGTTGCAGGGGACTTTTTGGCATACTTTAAGGCACTATAATCTATGTAAAAGCCTCCCTTTTTTAAGTAAGTAAAAAGCTCATGTAATGTTTGCTTGCTATGTGTAACATAAAACGTTTTGTTAGACTGGCTCCAAGCAACTCCCTCAAAATTTTTTATGTAGGATTTTGTTTGGTCGTTATATACAAATCCAATGGCTATTTGGCTTTTGTTTTTATACTGAAGGGGTTTTAAGGTGATAATTGGCTTCATAGTAAGTTGATTTGTATAAAGTTAACTAAAATAAAGCATAAGAGTCAAATTTAAAGCAGTGAATTTTTTTGACTCGTAAAACCCATTTATAAGAGCATTTTCGAGTTTTATAACAGCCCCTTTTAAATAAGCCCTTTTAAAATGTCATAAGGTCCTATGCGTTGTTTTTTGTCCGAATAAAAATCATGGCAATGGCTGTGGTTACAACTCCCATAACCAGGGCGCCAAGGGCTCCTTGAATGGCGTAATTTTTATAGTTGAAATAAGCCTCTGCTTCTGCTAGGGTATTAAAATAGCCTATTTCCACAGAGCGTTTTATAACGTTTGGGAAATATTCTGGCGTGATAACAAAGGATGTAATCCATTGGGTTAAAGGGCTTATTAAGGCGATGATGATGGATAGAATACTACCTGATATCAAGCCTTGTTTATAACTCATTTGCCCCTTATAAAAATTTTGCTTCTTGTCCTTTAATGCCAGAACCATGACAATAATCGCAGGAATGGCAAAAAGATTGGTTAGGTACAGATGATAGTCGATATATTTTCCATGCAAACCAGATACTTTTTCTAATAGCATCCAAATTAATCCCATTACTGAAAATATAAGGGCCCATTTAACTTCAATTTTAATGGTTTTCATACCTGTTAGTTAGTTTCTTTTAAGTGGTTTTTATACAGTTTATAAACTTCAAAAAAATGGTGTTAAAGCTCTAATTTACTTCTTAGTCTTCTTCAATTTCTTCTCTGCTTTTTTCTCCTTAGGTGTTTTAAGGGCTTCTTTTTTTACGTTCTTTTTTGCGTCTTGACTTTTTGCCATGATAGGGTGATTTTAAAGTTGTTTGTAATACCGGTATGTCAGTGCTTGTGTATGCTTTTTAATACCTGCGTTTTGTTGATAAGGGTTACTTGTATGTACTGCACTTATTTAGGTGCAAAACAATAAAGTGCCTCCTTATGCACCAACTAAAATAAGCTTTTTTTATATACAAGTAGCATTCTGCGGCTTATTTACAAATTAAAATGGCCTAGTAAGTTTACATCCCAATCACTTGTATTTACATGCATGTTGCTGAATGCAGGAAGTAAGCTGTTTCCATTGTTTAATTAAAGTTAAGAAAGTAGGGCTGGGGCTTGGCTGTGTTTTCAAACTAGTCGAACTTTAAACGACCAACCAAACTTGATGAGGAATGGCTTAGAAATTAGGAGTCTTTTCCTTTGCTTAGCTTTTTAACAATGGCTGATGCAGCGTGGTCGGCATACATGCCATAGGCATTTACAACCAGGCCTTTCATTTGGAATTTAGCAGAGGAAATGGCATAAACAATCATTTCGTCTCCCGGGTCTGTCATGCCTTCAAATCGATGAATTTCGTCAATTTCAAAATCGTCTGGCGATAATTGAATGGAGGTTTTATGACAAATCAGACACTCTTCATCCGTCATTAATGAAAAATTGGTGCTATAGCCTCTTCGTGCTAGGTCGTTTGTAGCCTCGCTTACGGTGTCGTAATATCTTTGTAGCATGATAATAAATTTTAAATTCGATTTCTTTTGGTGTTCATCCTTAAACAGGTACTACCTTATAATAAATCTATGGGCTCGTCCAAGCCTACAAATTTATTGAAGGCGGACTAAAAGCATCAATAACTTACAAGTACTCTGTTATTAGTTTGCTGTTTGAAACTTATTGTAAAACAGGTAATTGTGTTCCTTTAAAATTAAGAAATTTTAAGCTCTTTAATAGGGAAATCCTGAAGTATTTTATCAGTTTTATAAATAAATACCTGAAGCCTGTTGCAAATATGTCATACAATCAACAATGGCATGTTAATTGACGGATATGGCTCGAACCTAAAGAGTTTCTTCACTTTACACAACACTACATGCAGCATTATAAAAGCAAAACAACAGGATCCAAGGACCAAAAAAAGAAGGTAACGGTAGCTCAAGCATTTAAAACCATAATTTGGCCTAGACGGAATTTGGTGTTTATAGGCTTGATTCTTATTGTATTGAGTAGGTTGTCTAGCTTGGTGTTACCCTGGAAAAGTAAAGCCTTATTGGACGATGTTATCCCCAATAAGGACTACCAACAATTATACAGTTTACTGCTAATAGTAGGTATAGCTATTTTGGTGCAATCGGTTACCTCGTTTTTACTAACAAAAATATTAAGTGTACAAGCGCAGTTTTTAATAAGTGAGTTGCGTGCTCAAGTACAGAAAAAAGTGCTTTCCTTGCCCATCCGGTTTTTTGATAATACCAAATCGGGCGAATTGGTTTCTAGAATCATGACCGATGTGGAAGGAGTTAGAAACCTGATAGGAACAGGCTTGGTTCAAATGGTAGGTGGAACTATTACTGCTGTTATTTCATTAATTCTACTGCTAAACATTAGTTGGTCCATGACCTTGTTTGTGTTGGTTCCAGTGGCTATTTTTGGGGTTATTGCCTTAAAGGCCTTTGGCTATATCCGACCAATATTTAGAAAACGTGGGGTTATTAATGCCCAAGTAACTGGTAGACTAACAGAAACCTTGGCGGGAGTTCGGGTTATAAAAGCTTTTAATGCCGAAGAACAAGAAAATAAAGCCTTTGAAGCTGGGGTGGAAAGGTTGTTCCAAAATGTTAAAAAAAGCTTGACAGCCACGGCGGTAATGACTAGTACATCAACCTTCCTGCTAGGAATGGCCTCTACAGGAATTATGGGAATTGGTGGATATAAAATTATGACGGGAGAATTAACCATTGGTGATTTCTTATCCTTTACCTTGTTGTTAGGTTTTATGATTGCACCTATAGTACAAATGAGCAATATAGGAAGCCAACTTACCGAAGCTTTGGCAGGATTGGACAGAACGGAAGAGTTGATGAACATGACGGCGGAAGAGGATCAGGAAAACCGAAGCATTGTTTTAGACCGTGTGGATGGCCATTTAGAGTTTAAGGATGTGTCCTTTCAATATGAAGCAGATAAAGAGGTTCTACACCATATTAACTTTGTTGCGCCCCCTGGCTCCGTAACGGCTTTAGTGGGGAGTTCGGGCTCAGGGAAATCGACCATTGCTGGCTTGGTCGCAACTTTTTTAAATCCAAAATCGGGCTTGGTTACGATAGATCATCAAGACTTGTCTAAAGTAAATCTAAGCAGTTATAGACAGCATTTAGGTGTGGTTTTACAAGATGAGTTTTTGTTTGAAGGTACTATTAGGGAGAACATACTTTTTCCAAAACCCCATGCCTCTGAAGAAGAACTTCAGCATGCGGTAAAGGCGGCATATGTGAATGAATTTACAGATAGGTTTGAGGAGGGCTTAGACACCTTAATTGGCGAACGAGGCGTGAAACTTTCAGGAGGACAACGTCAGAGATTGGCGATTGCAAGAGCTATATTGGCCGATCCGAAAATTATTATTCTAGATGAAGCTACTTCTAATTTAGATACGGAAAGTGAAGGCTTGATTCAGAAAAGTTTATCGGAATTAACAAAAAATCGAACCACCATAGTTATTGCCCACCGATTGAGTACCATAAAAAAAGCCGATCAAATTTTAGTAGTGGAAGCGGGTCGTATTGCCGAACGAGGAACCCACGAGGAGCTCATTGCAAAACAAGGCCGATATTTCGACCTTTATACCTACCAAGCAAAAATATAATTAAAGTATCTTTGCAATAATAAATGAAATTATGCCTTTTAAAAAATTAATCCAACCTCTTCAAGACGCTATAGAAAAACAAGGATTTGAAAAACCCTTGCCATTTCAGAAAAAAACGCTTTCAAAAATAAAATCTGGTTCCCATTTGTTTGGAATAGCACCAAAAGGATCGGGGAAAACAACCGCCTTAATTTTAGGCGTGGTTCAGAAATTAAATGGCGAAGCTTTTGAAGATGCGCCAAGAGCCATTATTTTTGTTAGAGATAAAGAAGCTGTTTTGGAGTTGGAAAATGAATTCAATAAGTACATAGCTAGAACAGATTTGCGTTTGTATGGCGTGTATGAAGAACAAAAAATAGACACCCAGCGTGATGAAATATACAATGGTATTGATATATTAATTACCACACCAAAGCGCTTTAATAAGTTGTTTTTTATGAACAACGTAAACGTAAGAAAACTACAAATGTTTATAGTGGATGATGCTGAATTCTTGTTTAGAGGCACGCATTTAAGCGATGTGTCTCGACTGCCGGAAAGCTTGGAAAAATGCCAATACCTTGTTTTTACAACAAAATATGATGAACGTTTCGACAGGTGGCAGGAAAAATTCATGTTTTATCCGCAAATGGTTTCACTCAAATAAACTCTTTGCTTTTCTGTAAAACCACACTTAATTACGTATCTTTATAGATACTAAAACCAGCTTTATTATGAGACAGGTAACCGCGTATGCGGCATTAAGTACAGGCTCCAAATTAGAAACACTTACCTACCAACTTCCAGAATTAGCTTCAGATCAAGTGGATATCAAGGTTCATTATTGTGGGCTTTGCCATTCAGATTTAAGCATGATTAACAATGCGTGGGGCTCTAGTGAATATCCACTCGTTCCAGGTCATGAAATCATAGGAGAAGTAGTGGCACTAGGAAAGGAAGTGAAAAACTTAAAACTTGGCGACCTAGTAGGTTTGGGCTGGTTTTCGGGTTCCTGTATGCACTGTCACCAATGTATGGATGGAAGTCAGCATTTGTGCCAAAGTGCCGAACAAACCATTGTTGGGAGACATGGAGGTTTTGCTAACTACGTGCGTAGCCATTGGTCGTGGGCCATTCCATTGCCAGAAAATATTGATTTAGCTAAAGCAGGTCCTTTGCTTTGTGGCGGTATCACCGTATTTAACCCTATTTTTATAGCTAACGTAAAACCTACCGATCGGGTAGGGGTTATTGGTATTGGAGGATTGGGACACATGGCCATAAAGTTCTTAAAAGCATGGGGCTGCGAAGTGATAGCCTTTTCATCTAACCCAGCTAAGAAGGCGCAAGTTTTAGCCATGGGTGCGACTAAGGTTATAGATTCTACCAATCCAGAAGCCTTGAAAAGTATTCGTGGGCGTTTGAATTTTATACTAAACACCACCAATGTGTCATTAAATTGGAATTCTTATTTAAATACCTTGGCTCCTCAAGGCCACTTTCATACCGTAGGAGGAGTTTTAGAGCCTATGGCCATTCCTGCCTTTTCATTAATTGGCGGTGAGAAATCGATAGGAGGTAGCCCCTTAGGAAGTATTGCCTTAACTAGAACCATGTTGGATTTTTGTGTAAGGCACGACATTTACCCAACGGTGGAAGAATTTAAATTGGAAGAGGTAAATCGCGCCATTTCGCATTTAGAAAGCGGAAAAGCAAGATATCGGGTGGTTTTAAAAGTATCTTAATTTAAAAAGAACTCAGTATTTTTTCTAGGGAAAATAAAGGAATAGAACCAGTTAGAAACTTTACCCGTGTCAGCAAACCTCTAGCTTTAACAGCCCTGTTATAAACTTTTTTTACAATGAAACTTCTTGATAATGAATAGATAAACCTACTTAGGAAAGAGCTGTAAAAACACCTGAATATTTAAATTAAAAAATACATACCTCAAACGAAAAAGATTTTTTACCTTTAATCTGTCCTAAGAAGACGGATATTGTAAGGCGGTTCAAAGTCATGAACAAGCAATAAATAACAAACGTTACGGCTACTTGAAGTAATTAAGAAGCTCTTTGGTAACACCATGAAATAAATGTAACTATTGGGTGTGTAGTACTTAAGTGAAGAAACACCCTCGGTTGGT
This sequence comes from Xanthomarina sp., assembly GCF_035306605.1. NCBI lineage: Bacteria > Pseudomonadati > Bacteroidota > Flavobacteriia > Flavobacteriales > Flavobacteriaceae > Xanthomarina > Xanthomarina sp. The sequence continues at coordinate 7,862 of NZ_DATGNR010000005.1, forward strand.
TTTTGTGTACCCCTAGGTGAAAATACAATCAATTATCTGAAAGTTAGTAGTTTATGTTGTATATTTAATTGTCGAGACGTACTTGGCCTAGGAGGAAGGTAAGTTGGATACAGCTCATAGAAACTAATTTATAACGATTCCGGTGAGTAAACAATGTAAAACTTGCCAGTACCTCGATGTGGAAAATTAACATAGAACACCAACTTTTTTTGAATATGTTACGTATATGTAACAACAAAAACAAGTTTCCCGAATTAGCAACCAAGGTGTATTAATTGGTGTAATCATAAGGACGATTTAAAAGAACTTAAATAAATTAAACAATAGATGACATTAACAAAAAAAGTAAAAAAGGAACAACCAAAGCAAGGCATGTTAGAAAATGTTATGGAGCAGTTTAATTATGCTGCCGATTTGGTGAAACTTAATCCAAATGTTAGAAAAATCCTGGCTGTTACAAACAACGAATTAATCATTCATTTTCCAGTAAGGATGGATAATGGCGAAGTGGAAATTTTTAAAGGCTACCGAGTTCAGCATAACAATGCATTAGGACCATATAAAGGAGGCTTAAGGTACCACCCAACCATTGATATTGATTCTGTGAAAGCTTTGGCTATGTGGATGACTTGGAAAACCTCCTTAGCTGGTTTGCCTTATGGTGGAGCTAAAGGTGGTATCCAAATGGATCCATCCAAATACTCAGCTTCCGAGTTGGAGCGTATTACCAGACGTTTTGCTTATGCTTTAGGTGAAAACATTGGGCCAGAACACGATATTCCTGCACCTGATGTTAATACCAGCGCCCAAACCATGGCTTGGATTGCCGATACGTATATGTCCACCAAAGCGCCGTCGGAGCGTTCTAAAAACCAACACGTAGTAACAGGAAAGCCTGTGGGTTCTGGAGGTTTAGAAGGTCGTGATAGAGCAACAGGCTTTGGTGTGTACTTAACCATTAAAGCTTGGGTAGCACATAAAAATATCGATTTAAAGGATAAAACTTTTATCGTACAAGGTTTTGGAAATGTTGGCTATTGGGCTGCACATTTCTTAGAATTGGACGGAGCGAAATTAGTGGCGGTTCAAGATGCTTTTGGAACCATTGCAAACAAGGAAGGTCTAGGAACGGAAGCCCTAAACGCATACATCCAAGATAACAAAGGAAGCCTGGTTGGCTATCCAAATGGAACAGCAATAGACGGCAACTCCTTTTTTGGCTTAGAGTGTGATATATGTATTCCGGCTGCCTTAGGAAATCAAATTACTGAGGAGAATGCCAAGGACATAAAAGCGTATTTAATTGCAGAAGGCGCCAATGGTCCAACTACAGTTGAAGCAGAAAATATATTGCTAAAACGCGGAGTAACTATTATACCAGATATTTTATGTAATTCTGGTGGTGTTATTGGTAGTTATTTTGAATGGCTACAAAATAGAAATGGAGAACTTTGGGAACTAGATGAGGTTATGGCCAAAATTTCCAAAAAATTAAATGATGTGTTTAAAAAAGTATTAAAATCATCTGAAGAAAAAGAAATGGATATGCGTACGGCTGCCTATGTGTTAGCCATTGCGCGTATTGAAAAAGCTTATATCCAAAGAGGGATTTTTCCATAATTAATAAATTAATTTATAATGAAATACGGTAGTTTGATATTAGAGAAGAAAGAATTCGTAAATTTGCAGCGACTTTTAAACTTATCAGGAAATCATAAGGATGCCTCTAGAAAAAATTCAGTTTTAAGACTCAAACAAGAGTTAGAATCTGCAAGTGTTTATGAAGATGAGGAGATGCCAGAAGATGTGGTTAGGTTTAACTCAGAAGTCACTGTGGGATCGGCTGATGGTTGGGAAAATAGTTTTCAACTGGTAGAGCCATCAGAAAGTAATTATTCTGAAAAAAAGATTTCCGTATTAACCGCTATGGGTTTAGCTGTCATGGGTTATGCACAAGGCGATATTATAGATTGGGAGTTTCCAGGAGGTGTAAAATCACTGGAAATTAAAGAAGTAAAACAAAGAAAAACAGAAAGTAATCAAATCTAATAAACATGGAATTAAATAAGTTTTTTTCGCACGATACTGATGAAGAGATTATTCATGCAAAACGATTGCAAGAACTAAATATTTGGATTTCTCACTTAAATTATATCACCAAGGAATGCGATTGGTTAGGACAAATAACAACGAATAAAATTGGCGATAAGGTTTTAAGTGAAAAGCTTTCAGAGATTAACACGCTTAATACAGCCATGCTAAACGAACTGATTAACTATAAAAGTTCTATTGATAGTTTTCATGAATGTGATGATTTGGAATGCGACTTATTTTATATCAATCAACATGATGTGTTTTGTACAAAATATGTTAAGTTAATTGAAGACTATAGAGAGGTTAAGACTCAGGTTTTCTTGAAAATAGTAGAATAAGCAAAAAAGAGTATATTCGTTTATATTAAAATAGCCACGAGAACTCTGGTTCTTGTGGCTTTCTAATTTAACAAATTCGACAGAGTTTGTTAAGGCATGGGTAACATGCTAAGCATTAAAAAGTATTGATTTTTACAGTAAAAAACATGGAGTTATTTTTATTAAGTTTTGGAGCCCTTTTTTCAATTATGAATCCGCTAGGAACAGTTCCAATATTTGTTGGTTTAACTAACGATTATTCTAAAAAAGCTAGAGCAGTAACCGCCTTTTGGACGGCCATTGATGTTTTGGCTATTTTACTGCTTTCTTTCTTTGTAGGAAAGTTTATTTTGTCCTTTTTCGGAATTAGCTTGAACGCTTTAAAAATTGCTGGAGGACTAATTATTGCTACTTCAGGGTTTGCCTTATTAACAGGTAAATTTAGAGAGCACAAAGGTATTAAACGTGATAGAGTAAAGGAAATAATTGAAAATAGAGACCCTATTTCATTAACACCATTAGCCATTCCTATGTTGGCAGGTCCTGGAACTATTTCCTTGCTTATTGCCTATAACCAAGAATATACCGCAACTCAAGATATTTTAATTATTGTAGGATCTATTGTAGCTGCTTCTTTGGCTATTTACCTAATTTTAAAGAGTGCACACTTAATTGTTAAGTTTTTAGGCGACTCCGGAATTAATGCCTTATCGAGAATTATTGGATTTATTGTTATTGCCATAGGGGTGGAATATATTATGTCCTCAATAGTGGCAGTAATGAAAGGCTTACTTTAAAACCTCAGATAGAATGTCCTCCTTATTGGGAATGGCATGCATACGAACAAAAATTAAAACAGATAGGATTCCAAAAACTGAAAACCCGATAAATAGGGGTAACGCAGTGGTAGTAATAAAACTTCCTATATAATTTGCAATTGGTACGGCCATAATGGTAGAAACAAAGCCGGTTATGGAGGCACCAATTCCAGCTATATGTCCTATAGGCTCCATGGCTATGGCCCTAATATTCCCGAAAATAAAGCCAATAGTTAGGAACTGAATGGCCATAAATACCAGTAAAACAGGTAAACTAGGGTTGGGAGAATTCCAAAATATCAACACATATAATAAGGCGTTTATACTAAATGTGATTATAGCAATAAAAGATAAACGCCACATCCCTAAATGCATGACTAGAGTAGCATTTAAAAAGGTAGATAAGCCCACACCAACGGCTAAACCTGCAAATATAAAGGGAAACTCCTCTATTAGGCCGTATTGGTTTTCAAAAATAACTTGTGAGGCACTTAGGTACACAATAAAAGCTCCAGAAATAAATCCGGATATAATGGTAAAGCCAAGGGTTATTTTATGTTTTATTAATTCTTTAAAACCATCTATAAACAAATGTTTGTTGAATTTTACTTGGTGTTCAGGCTTCAGCGTTTCAGGTTGCTTTTTCCAAAACCAAATACAAACCAAAAAGGCAATGAGTAACTGCACATAAAAAATCCCTTTCCAATTGTAGTGATTTAAAATAAATTTCCCCATAACCGGAGCAACTACAGGAACTAATATGAAAAAGGTGGTAATAAACGACATGATTTTCGCCATATAATCGCCTTTATATAAATCCCTAATAATGGCAATTGCTATGGTTCTAGGAGCGGCTAAGCCAATGCCTTGAAGGATTCTTCCAAAAACCATCCATTCCAAGCTAGGCGAAAGCACACAGATGATACTTGCCAGGGCAAAAATAACGAAACCTATATAAACCATGGGTTTTCTTCCCACACTGTCGGATAAAGGACCTATAATAAGCTGTCCAACCCCCAAGCCCAAAAAAATCATGGTAATGAGTAACTGATTGCTCGTGCTGTCCAAGCTATTTATGGATGCGCCTATGGTAGATATGGCAGGTAAAATAGCGTCTATAGCTAAAGCCACAATAGACATTAAGGAGGCCATTAAGGCTATAAATTCAAATTTTACAGTTTGGTTTTCTTGCATGCTGCAAAAGTAGACTTTTGTAGTCAAAATGAATAATGCGCTTGTAATAAATTAAGCTTAATGAACTACAAGCGCATTATTTAAATAAGGAAGTTTGTTACTTATAAAGGAATGTTTCCATGCTTGCGTTGAGGTTTTACAACCTCTTTGTTTTCTAGCATAGAAAAGGCTTTGATTAGTTTGCGTCTGGTGTCCTTAGGTAAAATAACTTCGTCTATAAAACCACGTTCAGCAGCGCTATACGGATTGGCAAATAAATCGGCATACTCAGCTTCTTTTTCTTTCCATTTCGCCTCTTGGTCTTCGGCAGCACTGATTTCTTTTTTAAAGATGATTTCAGCAGCACCTTTGGCTCCCATCACGGCAATTTCAGCACTTGGCCAAGCAAAGTTCATGTCGGCTCCAATGTGTTTCGAATTCATAACGTCGTAGGCACCCCCGTAGGCTTTTCTAGTAATAACGGTAACTCTTGGTACAGTGGCTTCACTAAAAGCATATAGCAATTTGGCACCATGCACAATAATTCCGTTCCACTCTTGATCGGTTCCAGGTAAAAATCCAGGAACATCTTCTAGAACTAATAGCGGAATATTAAAGGCATCGCAAAAACGAACAAAACGAGCGGCTTTTTTAGAACTGTTTACATCTAAAACCCCAGCAAGATACATCGGTTGGTTGGCAACAATACCAATACTTCTTCCACCTAAACGCGCAAAACCAACAATAATGTTCTCCGCATAGTTTTTATGGATTTCGTAAAAGGAATCTGTATCAATGATTCCAGAAATCACTTGCTGCATGTCGTATGGCTTGTTGGCATTAGCAGGAATGATATCTGAAAGGCTGTCTCTTACTTCATCCTGTAACTCGTAAGGCAAGAGTGGGGGAGTTTCTGTATTGTTTTGTGGTAAATAGCTTAACAACCTTTTAATGTCTTCCAAACATGCTACATCGTTAGATGAGGTGATGTGTGCTACTCCCGATTTTGTTGAATGGGTGCTAGCTCCTCCAAGCTCTTCAGAGGTCACTTCTTCGTTGGTTACCGTTTTTACTACGTTTGGTCCGGTTACAAACATATAACTGGAATCTTCAACCATCATGGTAAAATCCGTCATAGCTGGCGAATAAACGGCACCTCCAGCGCAAGGACCCATAATAGCAGAGATTTGTGGAATTACTCCAGAAGCCTGTACGTTTCTGTAAAAAATATCGGCGTAACCACCTAAAGAGCGAACCCCTTCTTGAATTCGAGCGCCACCTGAATCGTTTAAGCCTATTAAAGGCGCTCCAACTTTAAGGGCTAAATCCATGATTTTACATATTTTCTCGGCATGGGTTTCAGATAAGGAGCCTCCAAAGACAGTGAAATCCTGAGCAAAAATATAAACCAATTTACCATCGATGGTTCCGTAACCCGTAACGACCCCATCACCATAGAATTTCTGTTTTTCCATACCGAAGTCTTTGGTCCTGTGGGTTACCAATGCACCAATTTCTTCAAACGAACCCTCGTCTAACAAATACATAACACGCTCTCTAGCTGTTAGTTTTTTGTTTTTATGCTGTTTATCTATACGTGCTTGTCCGCCACCTAAATAGGCTTGGGCTAGTTTTTCGTTTAAGTTTTTTATTTTTGATTCCATATATGATGTTTGTTGTATGGCTCCGCCTAAGCTACCGCTTTGGGCGGATAAATAGTTGTTGTTATGTTATGGATAACATCTAGTTATTCGGAGTATCCCGAAAAAAAAGCTTTAAGCTATTTTAAGGGAACTCGTAACAGTTTTTGGTCTTCTAAATATTGTTTTAAAGCTAGAGTGGCAGCAACTTTGGCTTCTTCCTTTTGTTTTTCCAATAAGGCCTCTGGTGAATAATATTTCTTCACGAAATGGGTGTCGAAATCTCCCGATCTGAAAGCCTCATGTTCGCATACAAAAGTTCCAAACGGTAAGGTGGTTTGAATGCCTTCTACCTGATAGTTAGAAATGGCTTTAATCATTAATTCAATGGCTTCAGCTCGGGTGCTTCCGTAGGTAATTAGTTTAGAAAGCATCGGGTCGTAATAGATAGGAATGTCCATACCTTCTTCAAAACCATTGTCCACTCGAATGTTTTCGCCCACAGGTAATTGATACACTTCCAAATTTCCAACACTTGGAAGGAAATCGTTTAAAGGGTCTTCCGCATAAACACGTAGCTCCAATGCGTGACCGGTTATTTTTAAATCGTCTTGTTTCAATGGAAGGACTTCCCCTCGAGCCACACGAATTTGCAGTTCTACTAAATCGGTTCCTGTAATCAATTCGGTTACCGGATGCTCCACTTGCAAACGGGTGTTCATTTCCAAGAAATAGAAATTAAGCTTCTCGTCCAATAAAAACTCCACAGTTCCTGCACCCAAATAATCACAAGCTTTAGCTACTTTTACTGCAGCCTCACCCATTTGTTGGCGTAGTTTAGGAGTTAGTACAGAGGAAGGTGCTTCTTCTACCACCTTTTGATGACGACGTTGGATACTACATTCTCTTTCAAATAAATGAAGGATGTTTCCATGTGCATCAGCCATCACCTGAATTTCAATGTGTCTAGGAGATCCTACATATTTTTCAATAAAGACAGACCCATCTCCAAAAGCATTAACGGCTTCACTAATTGCTCGGTCCATTTGCGATTCGAAATCCGATTCTTTTTCAACCACGCGCATGCCTTTTCCACCACCACCCGCAGAGGCTTTAATTAAGATAGGAAAGCCAATGTCCTTAGCAATGGTTTTAGCTACGGCTATATCGGTAATGGCTTCGTCTGTTCCTGGAACCATAGGAATATTATAGGCCTTAACAGCTTCTTTAGCCGCTAATTTGGACCCCATAATTTTTATGGCTTTGGATTTAGGACCGATAAATGTGATGTCGTTTTGCTCGCATAATTCGGCAAAATGTGCATTTTCACTTAAAAAACCATAGCCTGGATGGATGGCATCTACGTTTAAGGCTTTTGCAACTTCTATAATTTTATCGTCCAACAAATAAGATTGATTGGAAGGCGCTTCACCAATTAACACCGCTTCGTCGGCATATTTTACATGAGGTGCCTGTCTGTCTGCCGTTGAATAGACTGCTACTGTTTTTATGCCCATTTTCTTTGCAGTTCGCATCACGCGAATGGCAATTTCCCCTCTGTTTGCTACTAGTAACTTTTTCATGCTATTCAAACTCTATTAATAATTGGTTTTTATCTACGGTATCGCCTTTAGAAACTGCAATGGATTTAATAACGCCGTCTCTTGGAGAGGTCAATACGTTTTCCATTTTCATGGCTTCAAGAATTAAAAGGGCCTCATCTTCCTTTACGTCTTGTCCAACGGTAACCTTAATGTCTAGAATTAATCCAGGCATAGGCGCTTTAATCTCGTTGACTTTTTTGGAAGCACCTACTTCAAATCCCATATCCTTTATTAGTAAATCTAAATGGTTAAATATGTTGATGTTATAGGTGTTGTTGTTAACTTTTACTTGATAGGTTTTTGTATTGAAGTCTGATGAAACAATATCACACTTATAAGACTTGTTTTCTTGTAACACGTGAAATTCTGAGGTAGAAACCGCTATGGCGTCAAGCTTAGAAATTTCCTTGGAAGTGATATCAAAATCGAATGTTTTATTCACATTCACTTTGTAAGATGAACTCATATGGTTTTAATTTGATGTTGTAAATATAAGAATTAATAGACTAGAGACCCTGCAATTTCAATTTCCAAATTATAAAATGACCTGCGTATTTATGAAACAAGTTGTATGGCGACAGTATAGAAGCATCACACTTTAAAAAATGAGTTTTTCTGATGTGTTTTTATGGCTTTTATAGATAGGTACATACCTAGAAATAAAGAGATAAATGCACCCACCCAAATCCCTGGAATAAAATCTATAAATAAGAAAAAGTCGTAAGAACCATGAAACAAAACGGCTAGAAAAAGCCCTAGCAAATTATATTTCGATCTGTTTTTAGCAAACTTTGCCTTCCCCATAAAATAGCCCATAAGTACCCCAAAGGTAGCATGAGCTGGAACAGCTGTAAAAGCACGTAAAATAGCTACTTGATACCCACCTTCAATTACATACATGATGTTTTCGGTAGCCGCAAAACCCATGGAAACCATAACAGCGTAAATAATCCCATCATAAGGTTCATTAAACTCTTTATGGGGTTGGGCAAAATAACGGACAATAATATATTTGCTAAATTCCTCAATAACTGCAACAACAAGGAAGGCTTTAAAGAATTGCTGAGCCACGCTATACTCATTGTTTAAGGTAATGAACACATCTGTTCCATAATATAAAATAGTAGCTATTAAAACACTTACAATAGCCCCTAATAGAAAATTGTATAACAACAATCGTCGAGGTTCTTTTTCGTATTCGTCTTTACAATTAATGTATACAATTATGGCTATAACAGGAGCCATGGCAGCTAGGAGTAAATTCATATATCAAAAATACTTAAAAAATGGATATCACTTGTTTTCTACTTTCTTTATCTAAAAAAATATAGACGATGTTGGTTATAAAATGACTGGATAAAACAGCTATAGCGGCACCTATTACGTTCCAAGTAGGAATTAACAAATAACATAAAATTAAGTTACAAGCACAGCCTAGCATAAAACGATAAACGTTTTTTTGTAAGTCGTCTGTATTAATCAAGTGCTTTTCGTAAATCATTCCTACAAAAATAAAAAGGGGCGACCAACAGAAAATTAATAGCGGTATCTTGGCTTCGGCATAGCTTTCAGTAAAATAGGTGTCCAAGATGAGATCTCCGAACAGCGTGTGAAAACTGCCAATTAACAACCCCAAAACACACATGATTTTAAACAACTTCTTTATTTTTTTGGCATACAAGGCGTTGTTGGTTTGAAACGATTCAGCCAAAGAAGGGTACAAGGCATTGATGATAGAATACCCAATATTCCAACTCAAAAAAATGACTAAAAACTGCACACTAGCAAAAACTCCGTTGGCATGATCTCCGTGATAATATTTTAAAAACAGTTCTTCAATGTTAATATAGAATACAATGAGCCCGTTGGAAATAATTAAAGGGAAAGACATTTTTAGCAAGGAGATTCCTAGCGTCCATGAAAAGATCCATTGTTGAAATTGAAGGTGCTTAAAATGCTTTAAAATAGCCATGTAAATGACACCTTGAATAAAGAAGTCTAAAGCGATGAGCTTGGCAAAATATGCCACATCAAACTGGTTTTTAACACCGTAATACTGCAAGGAAACAATGAGGCATAAACTGATGATTTTAGTAAAGAAAATGACTTTAGTCCATTTTTTAGCCAATAAGTAATACTCAAAAACATCGGTAAGCTTAAATAAATAACTGATGGCTATAATATAATACAAGCCCTTTAATGGGCTAGTTTCTATTGTGTTGAAGTAAATAATAATACCCGTAAAAACAACAAGCCAGCTTATAAGTCGAAGATAAAACGCATTGGCTAAAATAAGCTGGCTACGTTTAGGGTTAAATACAATTTCCCTAACACAAATAGCGTATAATCCCAAGAAAAAAATGGGAGTAAACATGCCTAAAACAGATTCTACAAATTTGAGCTTCCCAATATCTACAGTACCTAACATACTGAAAATTTGAGGAACAATTAGGACACCCGTAATAAGTTGAATGAGTTTTTCAAGGGTAAACCACTTGGTAGCAATAAAGTCTTGTTTACTAAAAACCGATGTCATAAATTGTAATTAATGCTCAAATATATAAAAACCGATTCCTTTTAACTGTTTGAAAGTTTATTATTACTTTCGTTTTTCAATCAAAAATATGACACCAGAGTTTCTTCGTCGCTATTATATTTTACGTATTGTTTCAAAACCTAAAGTTTATGGGGTTGAAAAAAACGGGTTTGTTCCTTTGGAAGATTTGCAAAGAGCACTAGATCAATTGCGTGTGGATAATATTGACGATCCGCTATACGATAAACTCAATCAGCATAGTCAAAAAACCATTAAACGCGATTTGAATAAAATTAAGTCGTATTACAAAACGATAATTTTACACAAGCGCCATTACGGGTATTATGTAGATAGTTATGAGTTTAACGAAGATTTAAAAGAAATTTACGAAAAAACGGAACTCTATCTCTTGCATCATCATGCGCATGCTTGGAAATTGTACGTAACTACGTCTCGGAGCTCTTTAGGCTCCCAAATAGATTTGGTGCCATTAATTCATGCCATAGAACAACAGGAGCTAATTGAAATAACGTATCACGGTTGGTACGATGATAACGGGTTTCAAACCATAGCAGGTTTTTTCCTACCTGTACATATTAAAGAAATCAATAAGGCGTGGTATTTAATTGCCCATAACCAGACCTATGGTTTTTATGCCTTTTGTTTGGACGATCGGGTTAAAAGCTTAGCCATTACTAAAAACAAGGTTAAGGAACCTGTAGTATTTAATCCGAATGAATATTTTAAAGATGTCATCGGGATTCTTAAAACAGAGATGCCACCGGAATGGATACACATGAAAGTAGCCAATCACCATTTTAAGTATTTGCTCAGTAATCCCATGCATCATTCCCAACAAATAGTTTCACAACCTAAAGAGCCAGAAACAGTAACCTTAGACTATCAGAACCCGGATATGTGGGGAGAAATAAAAGTTTGCCTAGAACCCAATTACGAGTTTTTAATGGAGATTTTAAAGTATAACCTTTGGGTAAAAGTGGTGAGTCCAAAACATGTTAAAGCCAATGTCAAACATCATTTGGAATTGATGCTTGCTTATTACGATTAGCTAATATGATTGCATGTGTTTTATTAAAAAACACGCTAATTATTTTTTTCTTCCTTTTTAGAATATAAATTTTTCCATGGTTTTTATTATTCCCAGTATTTGGGAAATGCCTAGCCTATTATTGCATTATAAATGTAATTAAATTCAGAACGGACACATTTTGTCTGTTTAGGGTTTAAGTTTACAACTGAATTTAAAGTAAAGCTCCAAAATCTAATAACCTATGGCAACCTACAAATGCAAAACCTGTGGCACTTATAAAAACGATACCCTTACTTCTCAATTAAATACAAGCACCATTTGCAAGGCTTCAAACAACATTTCTGAAATTGAATTTCATAAATGGCATAAGGTTTCGGAAGAGGATTTGGTGTGTGATTAATTCTGTGTAATTAAAACAAAAGTATTACCCATCGATTTTTTTTACTGACTTATAGATTTTGGACTGCGGAAACTTAAAACCTCATTTACTAAAAGAATATCAGAATAGGTGGTATGTAGTAGGGGAGGTTGATAATGAATTTAGAGTATTTGGTTTAGACAGAATTGATAATTTATTTGTTTTAGATAATAAACCTTTTAAAAATAAAACAGAACAAGCCAACGAAAAATTCTACCACACAGTTGGTTTAAACTTTAGTGATTATGAACCTTCCAAAATAATCTTGCGTTTTGATTTGAGTCAGAAAAGATATTTAGAATCTCTAAAACTTCATCATACACAAAAAGAGGATCCTGAGAATTCAATAGATGGTTTTTACACGATTAGTTTGTTTGTAAGCTACAACTTTGAATTAAAACAACAAATCTTAAAATACGGCAAATTTGTAGAAGTCATAGAGCCTGAGTTTGTTAGAGAAGATATCAAGCAAGAACTCCTAAAAGCCATTAAAAATTATACGTAAATAGGGATAAAAAGTTTTTAGGCGGACACGTTTTGTCCAGTTGAAATGTAAATTTGAGCTATTCAAACATTACAAGAGTTTCTTGGAGATTTCTTTCAATACAAACTCATAATATTCACGGTTTGAAGCCACAAAATAAGAATTGGTATAGCTATTTGCCAAGAGGGGCTTATAGGTTTCAACTGTGACTAGCTCTAGAGCCTCAACCTCACCAGGTTGGGGTTTTAAGTGTTCTATAGCTACCTTTAATTCGGCAATAAAAGTATGATGGAACTCATTGTCAATAATCCCGTTATCATAGCTTTGAAAACAAGGGAATACACCAATTTTCTGTAAATCGCCCTCCGCGATAGTTAATCCAATTTCTTCTTGAATTTCCCTAATGGCAGCTTGTTCTACGGTTTCACCGGCATCTACATGTCCCGCAACCGAAACGTCCCATAGTAACGGATAAATAGTTTTTGTAGCAGCACGTTGGGCTAATAAAATACGCCCATCTTTAGTGTAAAACCAAATATGTGCGGTATTGTGGTAATAGCCCTTTGTATGGATTTCAGACTTTAAAGCCGTTTTTCCTGTGGGTACTCCATCTTTAGTTACTATATCTATGAATTCTTCCTGCATATTAAAAAATTAAAAAGAGCCTCGGTAAAGAGGCTCCATTATTGTTTTTAGTTAAACCCAACACCATGGATTATTTAAAATATGAAAACGTTTCGCCGTCTTCAATTTTAAGAAGTGTTTCGTAAATAAGTTTAATGACGTTTTCAACATCTTCTCTATGAACCATTTCTACGGTGGTATGCATATATCGAAGCGGTAACGATATGAGTGCAGAGGCTACACCACCATTGCTATATGCAAAAGCATCTGTATCCGTTCCTGTAGCTCTAGAAAGTGCTGAACGTTGGAATGGTATTTTCTTTTCCTCGGCAGTTTCTGTTATTAAATCTCTTAATTTTTGTTGCACCGCTGGAGCATAAGCAATAACAGGACCTAAACCTAGCTCTAAATGACCTTCTTTTTTCATTTCAATCATAGGAGTTGTAGTGTCGTGAGTTACATCGGTTACAATAGCCACATTTGGTTTTATGGTTTGGGTAATCATTTCGGCGCCACGTAAACCAATTTCTTCTTGTACAGAGTTGGTAATATATAACCCAAAAGGTAGCGTCTTTTTATTTTCCTTAAGTAATCGTGCTACTTCAGCAATCATAAAACCACCCATTCTATTGTCTAATGCGCGACAAACAAATTTGTCTCCGTTCAATACATGAAATTCATCTGGGTAGGTAATCACGCAACCTACATGGATTCCCATTTTTTCTACTTCAGCCTTATCCTTAGCTCCAACATCAATAGAAATATTATCTGGTTTCGGAGATTCTTCCTTAGCCTTATCTCTAGTATGGATTGCTGGCCATCCAAAAACACCTTTTACAATACCATTTTTGGTGTGAATGTTTACAATTTTACTTGTAGCTATCTGGTGGTCACTTCCTCCATTTCTTATCACATAAATCAACCCGTTGTCGGTAATGTAGTTTACATACCACGAAATTTCGTCTGCATGCCCTTCAATAACAACTTTGTATTTAGCTTTCGGATTAATAACTCCAACAGCCGTTCCATAAGTGTCAGTAATAAATTCATCCACATAAGGTTCTAGATATTTCATCCAGATTTTTTGCCCTTCCCACTCGTATCCGGTAGGCGATGCATTATTTAAATATGATTCTAAAAAATCTAACGATTTTTTGTTTAAAATACTCTTTTTTGCCATGTTAAATTATTTTGCACTAAAATAATAATATTAATAGTATTTTAAGGTTAATGCTTTGGTAAATTATTAATTTTACCCATGTATTTGGAATGATTTTAGATTTATTAAGTGGAATAAATTTTGATGTCCATTTATACGGAATATGAATATGAAAAAACTAGTTTACCTACTTCTTTGTTTACCTCTTTTTGCCCAAAGTCAAATAGATTCACTTGAAACGGATGATTCCGATGTGGAGTATATTTTTTTTGAAGGAGATTCCATACCGCATACGGCTATTAATTTAAATGAGGTGTTGCTGTTACATAAGCTTAAGTTTGATAGTAACGAAGACCGAAAACGCTACCTTATTTTAAGAAGAAAAACCATCAAAGTCTATCCTTATGCTAAATTGGCAGCTGAACGTTTAGAGTCATTAAACGAACGCATGGCTTCCATTAAAAAGAAAAGAGAGCAGAAAAAATATGCTAAAATTATTCAAAATTATATTGAAGATGAATTTGCTGAAGAATTGAAAAAACTAACAAGAACTGAAGGACAGATTCTTGTAAAATTGATATACAGGCAAACCGGGGAAACTACTTTCGATTTAATAAAAAGACTGCGAAGTGGCTGGCGTGCATTTTGGTTTAACAGTACGGCAAACTTATTTAATATTTCCTTGAAAGAAGCGTACGATCCAGAGCACGTTAAAGAAGATTATTTGATAGAGGATATTTTGCAACGTAATTTCCAAAGTGGTAAATTAGAGCGACAAGATGCTGCCATAAAATTTGATTTTTTAGAGTTAACTGAAAAATGGCTGAAATAAAAACTACAAATACACAAACTTTAATTGAAGAACGCCTAAATGCCTTAACTCATGGATTGGGTGCTTTATTGGGTATAGCTGCTTTGGTTTTATTAGTTGTTTTTAATACCAATAAAACGGAATGGAGTTTGTTCAGTGTCGTGGTTTACGGGCTTTCTATTATCATCTTATTTAGTTCCTCCACCTTATACCATTCTGTTCAGGCTAAAAAGCAAAAGCATTACTTTAGAATTATAGACCATATTAGTATTTATCTCCTAATAGCAGGAACCTACACGCCTGTAGCTTTAATTGCCTTAGAACAAAGCAAGGGCTGGCCCATTTTTTGGGTGGTTTGGGGAATTGCCCTTCTTGGCTTAGTATTAAAACTGTTTTTTACGGGTAGATTTGAAGTGTTTTCAGTGTTATTATATTTAATAATGGGGTGGTTAATTGTTATCGACTTTTCTAACCTTGCAGACTATATAGGAAGTAAGGGAACGCTGTTGCTTTTTTCTGGAGGCTTGTTTTATACCATTGGAATTGTTTTTTATGCCATCCATAAAATACCATTTAACCATGTAATTTGGCACTTGTTTGTTCTAGGTGGGGCTATTAGCCATTTTCTACTGGTATTTTTTTATGTGATATAATTTAATGGTCTAAAAAATATTTTTCAGTGACCTTCTTTTCAGAAAAAAAGTCTTTTCCTTCAAATAAAATATAATCTGCTTCTGGATGAATTATAGAAACCGAGTTTTTTAATTGAATAAAAATCCTATCTAAAAACATTTTCCGGTTATTTATAGTGATATAAACTTTAGGCTTTAAGTGATCATCTAGGGTAAGGTAAAAAGGAGCTTTAACGTTGGCTGCTAAATTCAATTTAAAAAGGGTGGGTGATAGGTAGGTTGAAGTGAAACCATAGGCTTTACGCTTTTGAATGACTGTTAAGGGTTTAATTACACCGCCTTCAGTATAAACAATCCGATATTCGTTTACAGGTTCCTCTTTATCAATTAATTGGTTTTTAATATTGGCATCATAGACGTAGGTGTTGTGATTGTTGCTATGTTGAATATAAAAAAGCCGGGTAGGGGTTTCCTTAGGAATGGGATAGTTTTCTTGACCTTGAACAACTGTTGCTAAAGAGAAAATAAAAAGGGTATATAGTATGTTTATGAGTAATCTTCCCATATTTAAAGATAAGAAATTTATTGAATTAAATTTTTCAATAAACTTATTTATTTAATAAGCGTAGAAGGCCTAGGCTTTAATAATATCTTGATACGCTTCAAAAAAATCTTCAAACTTGCCCATTTTCTCATTGAAGAATTCCATAACAACACGCCAAGATTTTTTATTATGGATGGATACAGAGGCATCTAAAGGAACATAGATTCTTGAAATCTCCTTTCCGTTTTCTAAATAGTATTCTTCTTCAAAAATGGCCTCAGGTAAAAACTCATCTAATAAAATAGATTTTAAAGCCATAAGTTTGCCCCAATGGTTGATGCGTTCTTCTAATTCATCCTCAAGATCTAGTGCTACTAAGGCTTTCTTAGTATCAAAATGAAATTTAAAGCTAAAACCCTTTATTTTGGTATCGTATAAGGTCCATTTTCTAGGAAATGACTTTCCAAAACTGGTCCAAAATTCTTGTTTTAATAATCTAGATTCTTCTTTACTGAACATGTTTCTAAATAAATAAGAGGTAAATGATAAGAGAAAAATATGTTAATATGGCCTGATCTAAAGTACGAATTATTTATTCAATATCTAACGACTGGTTATTTTAGAAAGTCTTTAATTTCTATATCATATAGGCTATGGCAACCCCAAAAAATATGGCTAATAACTTAGATAGGTTAAATTTATGGCCTTCGCTGCTTTCAAATAAAATAACGGTGGAAATATGAAAAAAGATACCAATAACAATGGCGTTTATTAAATAAATATAATCCTCAGATATGGACGAGCTATTGGATACAAAGGTTCCAAGGGGCGTCATAGCCGCAAAGAAAATTAAAAACCCAGCAACTTGCATTTTACTGTATTGCGACTGCACCAAAAAACTAGTAATTAATGTAGCAATAGGGATTTTATGTATTAAAACTCCATAAACCATGTCGTTGTGTTGGTGGATAGGAAAGCCTTCTAAAAAACTATGAATACATAAACTAATAAATAGCAGCCATGGAAACTGTGTGCTGTCTTTATGAATATGAATGTGTCCATGTTCAGCACCTTTAGAGAAAAACTCTAAAACAATTTGCAATAAGATACCAAACATGATAAACAAGCCCGTTTTTTTAGCTTCTACATGATGGTATACTTCTGGAAGTAAATCAAAAAGAGTTAAAGCCAATAAAAACGCACCACTAAAAGAGAGTAGGAGCCTAGTAAACAGACTGCGCTTTTGTTTTACAACCAAAACAATTAGAGCCCCGATAAGGACAGCTAATACGGGTAACAGGTATTTATTCATATGTTTACTACTAAGTAATGCAAGTATCGTAATATCAGTAACGGTTTACTTAAAAACCATAATTAAGCGCTCTGATGTGTTTTTATGAAATTTATGCAGTTTATAATCGCCAAAAATATCCAATAAATAAACACCCGCCTGTTCAAAGAGCTCTTCAAAATCTTTTAAGCTAAAGGCTTTCACACGTTCCTGAAAATGGAAGCTCTCACCTTTATCCTCAAAAGAAATGTCTTTAAATAAATAACCATCTTTAACATAGCGTTTTTGATAAAAATCAATACCATCCACCGTTTTAATGTCCTCAGGCACCAAATTATTTAGTACAAAGTCGATATTCATAAAGTCAATTACGCCAAAACCATAATCGGTTAAATCGGCTTGAATGGCTTTAATGGTTCTTAAATTATCAACATCTTTTTCAAAATAACCAAAACTGGTAAATAAATTAAAAACGGCATCAAATTTCTTGTTGTACGGCTCGCACATGTCATGAACTTCAAAATGCAAGTTCTCCTTTTCATACTGTTTGGCGTAGGCGATACTATTTTCAGATAAATCCACCCCCGTAACATCGTAGCCTAAAGAGCTTAAATAAATGGAATGTCTCCCTTTACCACAGGCCAAATCAAGAATTTTTCCATCTTCTGGTAGGTTCAGGTAATTAACAAGATTGTCCATGAACTCTTGTGCTTCTTCATGGTCTCTGTCTTTATATAAAATATGGTAGTAAGGCGTGTCAAACCACGAAGCATACCACTGTGTTGTTTTTTTTGTCATAGGTACTTCCGCACGAAAGCCGGAATCTTTTTTGTTTGGGGGTTGCTTTACTACGTTCTCACTTCGTAAAGCCGGGCTTTCGCAAGTCACTTTTTTATTTTAAAAATAATAAAATAAAAAGAGCTCCAACAATTGCTCAATCCCTAACCCAATTTATTAAAGTTGCCACAAAAATACTGTATTTTTGCAATCTATTTAATATCTGTTATGGAGAATAATTTTAAAATGGTTGCCAAAACCTTATTTGGCTTTGAAGAATTACTAGCAAAAGAACTTACTCAACTTGGGGCCCAAGATGTTAAAATTGGCGTACGTAACGTTAGTTTTGTTGGAGATAAAGGGTTTATGTATAAAGCAAATTTAGCTTTGCGTACAGCTATAAAAATTTTAAAGCCTATTGAAACTTTTAAAGTACGTAACGAAAAAGATTTATACGATAAAATTTACAACATGCCTTGGGAGCACTATGTAAAACCGTCTGGAACCATAGCTGTAGACGCGACCATAAATTCAGATGTGTTTACGCATTCACTTTATATAGCCCAAAAAACTAAGGATGCCGTTGTAGATAAATTTCGCGATACTACAGGCGAAAGACCTAATGTAGACTTAAAATTCCCAGATTTAAAAATCAATGTGCATATTGATAGAGAGGTTTGTAATATTTCATTGGACTCATCGGGAGATTCCCTACATAAACGGGGATATAAAACAGCCACGAATATTGCTCCAATAAATGAAGTTTTAGCCGCAGGTATGGTGATGCTTTCTGGTTGGGACGGACAATCCGATTTTATGGACCCGATGTGTGGAAGTGGAACCATTTTAGCCGAAGCTGCTATGATTGCTTGTAACATTCCCCCTAATTTAATGAGAAAAGAGTTTGCTTTCGAGCGTTGGGCAGATTGGGATGTGGATTTGTTCGAGAAAATTGAAGAATCTCTTTTAAGTAAAACAAGAGATTTTCACCATAAAATTATTGGCTATGATAAATCGCCTTCAGCCGTTACAAAAGCGAAGGAAAATATTAAAAATGCCCATCTAGATGAGTTTGTAAGCATTCAACACGAAGATTTTTTTAAGACCCAGAAGGGTGGAAGCAACAAGCTTCACATGGTCTTTAATCCACCTTATGGCGAGCGTTTAGATATTGATATGGAAGAATTCTATAAAAATATTGGCGACACTCTTAAACAAGGATACCCAGGAACGGATGCCTGGTTTATTACTTCAAATTTAGACGCCCTTAAACATGTTGGTTTACGTCCTTCAAGAAAAATACATTTAGTAAATGCTAAGTTAGAAGCTAGATTTGTTAAGTATGTAATGTACGAAGGAAGTAAGAAGGCAAAGTTTAACAATTAGTAATTGGACTCCGTTCTCAGTCTTGGAAATAATTTGATTTCAATAACATTCCATTTCTGAATAGAACGGAGTGATTTCAGCCAAAATCATTAATAAATCAAACGGTAACTGAAGTTGCTCGTTTCTATTTATCTTTCTTATAAAAAGGAATTAAATAAGAAATGGTGTAGCCATAACCAAATCCAAAACCACCACTATCATAGGTTTTTTGAAAGCCAGGAATGTAAATGTTTTCAAAGTTATCTGGTTGGTCTTCGGTAATTTTATATTTGAATTGCGCGTTTAAGCCAAGGTATAAATTGTTTAATACTTCTACTTTTAATCCAACAATAAACTCGCCCCATATAGCTGAAAGTCCACCGTATTTTACACTTTCTTCTGAAGTATATTGAGGGGTCCAATATGGATCTTGTGAATATACCTTATAGCTGTTTAAGTTTTGGCTAAATGTACTTACACCAACACGTAATCCCCCATAAATCATATTTTCCATACCATACCAGTTTTCATAAGCATTGTAATCTGCTCCAGCTTTAAAATAGCTCCCTTGGGTAGTTACGTTAATATAATCGTTAATGGTTGTTTTTTCCTCGGTTCCAATTTCTCCAGCTAAATACCATCTTCTAGTAAGTCTGTAGTCCCCATTTATCTCGAAGCCTTTATATTCATCGTCTAAAAAGGATCGAATAAGTTTCCCTAAATCGCCACCTAAGCGTAGACCGTAACTTTCCTTGAATTTTAAAGTATCGGTTTTTTTTATGGATAGACTATCATTTTGAGCGTAGGAAGTGGCACCAAAAAACAGACATATAAAAAGTGGACTAATGATATATTTTATAATGGATGTCTGTTTCATGTTCTACGGTTTGATTGTCGTTTTCTGCTTGTAATAATTTTATCCATGTATTGCCATCGTCTTCTAGGGTAATGACAACGTTTTCAAATATGGTTTTATAGCCACAAGCACGTGATACAAATACGTCTTTTCTAATATAGCTAACAGTAATGGTATCTGGATTTCCCAATACATTTTCGTTTGCGTCTAGGCCATATCCTTGATGGAGCACGTATTGTGTACTGTTTTCTGTTGTTTTTAAAGGTAAATAAACTTCTGAAGCATTTTTACTACCATCAAAACCTGTTAGGACTTTAGAATCTGGATGTCCAACACCTGTAATACGTAATTTACTTACATTTTTAGGGCTGTTATCACTTGGTAAATTGTTGTCGTAAAACACCACATGCATCCTTGGGGTTGTTTCAGTAGTTGCCGAGCAGATATCGTCTTTTTCGCAACTAAAAAAAGTGGCAACGAAAACGAGTGATGGAATTATAAAATATTTAAATTTTTTCATTCAGAAGTTTATTAACGATTATCGTCTTTCCAAAAGTACAACATTTTCTACGTGATGCGTTTGTGGAAACATATCTACAGGTCTCACTTTGGTTATTTTATAAGCTTCTTTCATTAAAGCTAAATCCCTAGCTTGTGTTGCGCTATTACAGCTAACATAAACTACTTTTTTAGGAGCGATATTTAATATTTGTTGTACCACATCTTTATGCATACCATCTCGTGGAGGGTCGGTAATAATAACATCAGGATGTCCGTGAGTGTTAATAAATGTGTCGTTAAAAACATGTTTCATATCGCCCACAAAGAACTCAACGTTTTCAATACCATTTAATTGGGCATTTTGTTTAGCCGCAGTTATGGCATCTGGAACCGCTTCAACACCTATTACTTTTTTAGCCTTTTTAGCCACAAATTGAGCGATAGTTCCTGTACCGGTATATAAATCGTAAACTAATTCGTTTCCAGTTAAACCAGCGTATTCTCTAGTTATTTTATATAACTCATAAGCTTGATCCGAATTGGTTTGATAGAATGATTTGGCGTTAATTTTAAACTTCAAACCTTCCATGTCTTCAAAAATATGATCTTGTCCTTTATAGCAAAAGACCTCTTGATCATAAATGGTGTCGTTTGCTTTTTCGTTGATTACGTAAAGTAATGATGTTATTTCAGGAAATGTTTGGGCTATATAATCTAATAATAATTCTCTTTTTACTTGATCTTCTTTAAAAAACTGAATAAGCACCATGATATCGCCCGTAGATGAGGTTCTAATCATTAAGGTACGTAGTAAGCCCGTTTGGTTTCTGGTATTAAAAAACTCTAAATCATTTTTTATAGCGAAGTCCTTCACGGCATTTCTAATAGCATTTGAAGGGTCTGCCTGTAAATGACATTTATTTAAATCTAGAATTTTGTCCCACATACCCGGGATATGAAATCCTAAAGCATTTTTATCACCTAAATCTTTGTCCGACTGAATTTCTTCAAGGGTTAACCATCGGCTATCACTAAAAGAAAATTCCATTTTATTTCGGTAGAAATATTGATTTTTAGAGCCTAAAATAGGAGTTACTTCTGGCAATTCTAAATGTCCTAGACGCCTTAAGTTATTCTCAACTTCTTTTTGTTTGTAAAACAATTGATGTTCATAGCCCATATCTTGCCACTTACAACCACCGCAAACACCAAAATGCTCGCAAACAGGCGTGGTACGTTTTTCAGAAAGTTTATGGAAAACAATGGCTTTCCCTTCATAAAACGATTTCCGCTTTTTAAAGGTTTGCACATCAACCACATCGCCAGGAACAGCATTTGGTAAAAAGATCACTTTGCCATCGGCGGCTTTCGCTATGGTTTTACCCTTAGCACCAGCATCTACAACTTCTACGTTTGTAAATATTTGTTTTTTATTTTTTCTAGACATGTTGCAAAAGTAATGAAACGATTTACGATTTGCGAGTTATGATTTACGATTTTTTACATAGAGACTTTTGAAAGGTTGCATACCACTGGTTTTATATCCAATATTCTACCGTTTTATCGTGGATAATACTTTAAATTCGGATAGTATATATCTTAATTATCAGTCACTTATTACTCTGTGTTAAACTATTTAATAATCCAATATACTTGTTATCCGTTTGTAAAAGGTAGAATCCTTACTTGATTTGGTTTTTTGGGTCCTTTTACATTCAAAAATGGTATTTACTAGGTGTAATTTAAGATAGCAGGTTAAAATCAAATCATAAAAAATTTTATATAGCCCTAGATATTTAGTAATTTTACAACTTCAAATTATGGATGATTTCTTTCCAAAAACAGGAATAGTAATTATTAAATTAAAAAATACACAAAATGGCTGTTTTAGACCAATTAACATCACAACAAGCAATTGATTTAGAAAATAAATACGGAGCACACAATTACCATCCACTTCCAGTAGTATTGAGTAGAGGAGAAGGAGTTTATGTTTGGGACGTAGAAGGAAAAAAATATTACGATTTCCTTTCGGCATACTCTGCTGTAAACCAAGGTCATTGCCATCCAAAAATTGTTGGAGCAATGGTAAATCAAGCGCAAACATTAACCTTAACTTCTAGAGCATTTTTTAATGATGTTCTTGGAAGATATGAGAAATTTGCTTGCGAATTTTTTGGTTTCGACAAATTATTACCAATGAACACAGGAGCTGAAGCTGTAGAAACGGCTTTAAAAATCTGTAGAAAATGGGCTTACGAAGTAAAAGGAATTGATGAAAATGAAGCTGAAATAGTAGTTTGTGAGAATAATTTCCACGGTAGAACAACAACCATCATTTCTTTTTCTAACGACCCGGTTGCTAGAAAGAATTTTGGACCTTATACCAAAGGATTTATAAAAATTGAATACGATAATTTAGATGCTCTAGAGGCCGAATTAAAAAGCAATCCAAACATAGCAGGATTTTTAGCTGAACCAATTCAAGGTGAAGCTGGAGTTTATGTGCCAAGCGAAGGTTATTTGTCTAAAGCAAAAGCCTTATGCGAAAAGTATAATGTGCTGTTTATTGCCGATGAGGTTCAAACAGGAATTGCTAGAACTGGAAAAATATTGGCAGTCGATCATGAAAATGTAAAACCAGATCTTTTAATTCTTGGTAAAGCATTAAGTGGTGGTGCGTATCCGGTTTCTGCGGTTTTAGCCAACGATAACATTATGAATGTTATTAAGCCTGGAAACCATGGTTCTACTTTTGGAGGAAACCCAATTGCCGCTGCGGTAGCTATTGCTGCTTTAGAAGTGGTAAGAGATGAAAATCTAGCTGAAAATGCTGAGAAATTAGGGAAACTTTTTAGAAGTGAATTAAATAAATACATCGAAACTAGCGCTTTAGTATCTCTAGTGAGAGGAAAAGGACTGTTAAACGCCATTGTTATTAACGATGATGAAGAAAGTGACACAGCATGGAATATCTGCCTAGCGTTACGCGATAATGGGTTATTAGCGAAACCAACTCACGGTAACATCATACGTTTTGCTCCACCTTTAGTAATGACAGAAGAGCAGCTATTGGATTGTGTTTCTATTATTGTTAAGACCTTAAAGCAATTCGAAAAATAAGTTGAAAAAAGAATGAGACCTGTAATAGGGTTCAAATAAATAAAAAGGAGCAATTACATTATTATAATGGTTGCTCTTTTTTTATGGAGCTAATAGAATAAATGGATAATAAGGAATGTTTCGAAACACCCAAAATAGGACAACAACTACTAATATAAGTTGTGTACTTATTGGTTTGTGAAGCAGGTTTTTAATGGTTTTGTTAAAATATACTTCAGAAATAAACACATAAAGTTGATAACTTAACACAATAGCCAATAGGCCAATTAAATAATTGTGTTTTAATCCTATAAATAGTTTGCCGTGTAGTAATTGATGAATAGCTCTTTGCGAACCACAACCAGGGCAATACAAATTAGTTGCACTATAAAACAAGCATTTAGGAAAAATAATACTATCAGCTGGGTTCCAAAAATAGAACAAGCTAATAATACAAACTACAGCAAGTAGTGTTAGAACAAACAGAATGGTTTTATACTTAGTAACTACCTTCACTTAGCAAAGCTCCAAATAAGGCAAGTCCAAATATAAGTATATATATCAGCCAACCTAAAAGTCCTACAGCTATAGAAACTAATCCCCAAGTTTTTGCATTTTTTGAAGCACTTAGTGCTTGATCAAAGTTGCCATCCTCATAAAGGCTATTCACTTTTGTAGCGTAAACAATACTTACTATTCCGAAAGGAAGGCAGCACAAAATAGTACTAATAATAGCTAAAGCTAGATAACTGTTTGGCCTAGGTGTTTTGGTTTCCATGAATTATTAGACTTGTTGCATTTGTTGAAACTCCTCAATCTTTTCTTTAAGCATTTCTGGATCTTGAAGGACTTCCCAACCAATCATACTAATAATCCAAAAAATGTATGCTAAGAAAACAATATTTAGTATAACACCAACAATAGCTAAAATTTTTCCCGTTTTTACGTTGTTGTATCCAGTGTACAACTCTGGATCTTGTGCATAAATTTTTGTGGCTTTGTTTGCTAATACTAAGGCAACAACTCCTAGAGGCAACCCTAAAATACCATAACAGCAGCAGGTGATTATTGATAAAATTCCTAGAACTAATATAAGTGTAGAGTTTTGTAAGGGCTGTTTTTCCATAAGTGAAACTGTCTTTGTTAGTGGGTTATTTTGTAAATATAGCTAATAACAATAATAAGGACATTTAAAAAAATGAGTCCCATTTTTAGTTGGTAAGCATGTTTAAATTTAAAGTAAAAATTTAAGATAATAAATAGGCCTAGAATCAAGAGTGTGTAGATAGCAGGATACATTTTAAAGGCTGCCGTAAAATGGCCCTGAAACAACAAACTAAAAGATCTTTGAAAACCACAGCCTAAACAGTCAACTCCAAAAAGTTGCTTGTTTAGGCAGGGTAACATAAAATCTTCTATGGAAGACATGATTATATCTTTAGTAATTACAAGGTTTAAAGATATAAAAATAAACAGGTAATTTGTAATAAAGTTTAAATTCGATGCTTAATTAATATAGCAACTCAACGACTAAAACAGCATTCTACTTATTCGAAACGACCACCTTTTTACTAATCACTTGGTTGTTTGTAAAGGTAACACTAGCTATATAAACCCCTTGACTTAAATTTTTGGTCGAAAAGCTATAGTTAGCTTCTTTATTTAGGTTTCTTTCGTTAAAGATTTGCTTTCCAGAAACCTCGTAAAGTCGTACTTGCTTAATGTCTAAAAGTTTTGGGTTTGCAATGTTTAATTGAGCTAATTGATTGTTTTGATAGATGTTTAAGTCATCGATAGTAACTACTTGATCGATGTTTAAAGCATCGGCTGTAAAGGTGATTTCAAAACGATCTGTATAAGTACCTTGCGGTAAATTGATTTCGTAATTGTTTTCTCTTAAGTTGACATAAACGCCATTTTGGATGTCGTGGATAAAAATGGGTTGGTCTTCATCGAAGTTTTGAACGTCGAAGATTCTGAAACGAAACGGTTGATTTTGATTAATATCTATTACCATAGGTATCCTTAAACCTACATCAAAACTAAAAGCTTGAGCATTGTATGCTTTAGTTCCTTGAGGCCAAAAAGCATCAGATTCTAATGCCTCAGGACTTAATGTTTCTAAACCATAATCCTCTCCTGGGGTTGCTGTATGATGAAAATTTAAAAGCAATTGTCTGGTATAGGTTTCATTAAAATCTAAGTTTAATCTAAAACGTTTATAATCTTCTGGCACAATAAATAAGCCATCTTCTGTATAACTTGCACTTTCGTCAAAGTTTGAAGAGCCTGAAGTTGTTCTAAAAAATTCACTATTTCCATCCGATTCTTTTTGAAACGAGCGCATACTGTTTGTAAACTCAACAGTTCCACCAGTACCGTTTCCTCTTATCATAAAACCTTGTCCAATGGGTATATAGCGTCTTACGAATTTTCCTGTACTATTTCCACCAGTTGTATTTAAAGTTCCATCTGGGTTATATGAATCGAATGTGGCTGGTGTGTATGTTTCTGTTCCTCCACCTGCGTCAATTGTATAAGTAGCATAACCTCCGCGATAATTAGTTAACACATGAGAAGTAGAGCCTGCTAAGTCTTGCTCCCAGAAAGAAAGTGTACCAGTTCCTTCTAAAACAGCTTGATTATTTGCAGTTGAACCATGCAGAAATTCTACAGTGTCTATAGCCGAAGGATAGGGATTACCAACTAAAGTTTCTAAATTAGCATTTACATGAACACCTATTGTGCCATTATTTGGTCTCCCTCTAAAATCGTATTTTTGCGAAGCACTCGGATTTCCTTTCATGGTAAAACCATAACCAGGTTCTAGTGTTCCATTTCTATTTCCACCAACAGGAATAGAACCACCACCTAAACCAATCCAATCTTGGTACTCGTTAGGAGCAGGAGTGATTCCTGTAAACCTATATAACCAATATTCAGAAATTTCTGTTGTTGTGCCATCGTATCCAGTAGTATAGCCAAAAAGTGAGCTGGTAATTGGTCCGGGATCTTCATAATAAAAATTATTACTCGGCATAAAATCTGTATTTCCAGCAGCTACTGTATTTTGACCAACAGGTGAACACCAATAATTATACATATAGGTATTAGAGGTGCCTGTTTGGTAAACACTTAATCTGCCAGTTCCAGAGTTATTAGCTGTTGGATTGTTTTGAATTAATTGCGCTTCGTTTCTAAGATATAAGTTACCATCTCCCACCAAATTAATACCATTGGTAACATATAAAGAGGCATTTGTACCACTAGTAAAAGCAGCGCCATCCACATATACATATACATTTGCGTTATCACTGATGTATAAATCGGTTTGGGCAAATGCTATATGACATAAAGTAAGGAAGACTGTTGTAGATAAATATTTCATAGAGACCTGATTTAAATTGAGTTTTTCATTAATAAATATATATGTTATTATTCCTGTTCACTTAAATTAGGTTCAATGTTTTTTCTTAAAGAATTATTATTATTATTCTTTATTTTTGTTTTCTTTACTTCCATAGGTCCAGGAGCTGGTTTAAACCTCCAACCAAATTCTGATGTTTTAATATCTCCACTAGAAAGTTGTCTATCTTCATCTGCTCTTGTAGCAGTAATAGACCAAGAAAAAGAAACATTAGAATTGCCTCCTTGTAATTCTTTAACATCGAAACCATTAGCAGATTTATTTGTTACAAACACACCATTACAATCTCCTTCTAATTGAACAAATACTTTCATTGGATGTTCTGTGTCAACACGAATATTTTTAGTAAAATTTGGATCAATATTAATTCTTGCTGAACCATTTACTAATTGACCAATACCATAATCTTGAAATAAAACTTCTGGAGATTCTGGACATGCCATTGTTAATAATTGATTATCTGTACCTTTTACAATAGTGCTAACAATTCCAGAACCAAGTATTTTGTAATCTGTCCAACCAAGGAAATTCTCCCAACCTCCAACGTAAGCATAGGAGCCATCATTTACAAAATAACCTCCGAAAGCTGTCGATGTTGTGCTATTAGAAACTCCATATACTCCGGTAGTTAATCCTTCACCTGCAACACCAGAACCATTAACTAAAATAGAATAAGCGCCATCTGTTAAATCACTTGTACCTGCAACACCCGTTCCAGTTAATGTAAATGAACCCCCTACAGCACCTGTATTATTTGTAGAAAGACTTTGTATACCATCTGCATTTGTACTAGACGCAAAAAGGCCTAGTCCGCTAGTACTTACAGCATTAACACCATCTCCAGAAGTGGCTTCTCCAAAAACTCCAACCCCAGTTGTGGCGCTTCCTACTGTTGCAATTCCAGAAGAAGCTTGTCCATATATTCCAAATCCATTTGTAGCATATCCATTTACAGCAGAACCACTAGTTGTCCAAGTGCTAAATTGATCTCCCGCAAAGGCATTTGCAGCACCTCTATTTATTGTTATAAGTCCATTATTCTGGACACGCATTCTATTTATGTTGTTTGTTCTAATATTTAGGGACATATCATTTGTAGTACCCAAAAAATTAGCTGTAGTAATAGCATTACCTGTTAATGCCCAATCTACACCACCATTTCCAATTGGGATCCATCTTGTTCCATTCCAGTAATGGTAACCCACTCCAATTCCAGCACCTGTAAAAGTATTCCACACTAAAAGACCAGTAGTGGGTGCAGTTACAGGAGCTGCAGTTCCTAGATTGTTGATAGAAACACGAGGAACTAAA
>NZ_DATGNR010000006.1:0-49778 GCF_035306605.1 Xanthomarina sp.
TGTTGAGTTTTAAATATACAATATGGTTACTTCACGAAGTTTGAGTTTCGAGAGTTCCACCACCAAGTATTGTTTAAAATTGTTTTCATAAATAATCTCCTTAATAAGGATTTAATGAGTCAAAGATAGAAATGAAAATTAATTTAGCCAACTAATTTTCGTAAAAATAATTTTTATAATTTTAGTTTTAATATTAACACCTTGTAATTCAGTACTGATTTATTTAAAATGAAGTAGTTGACGCGAACCTTATAAATTTTCCTATTTTTGTGTAAATCCGTTTCGTTTTTTGTGAAAAACAGATTTTAATTTAAACTGAGACTTAATTTTATAGCATGAGATACTTATTGATTTTATTGGTTTTTTTAATGCTTTCGTGTAAAAATGAAACCAAGGTTGAAGCTACTTTTACTTCCAATACAAACGATGAGGTCATTGAATTGGAAATAGTAGATTTTAGTGGATTAGAAAAATATTTAACTACAACAACAGAGAAAACATATGTCGTGAATTTTTGGGCTACCTGGTGCGCACCTTGCATTAAAGAGTTGCCTTATTTTGAAGATTTGAATAAAAATTATTCTGATAAAAATGTGGAGGTTATTTTGGTGAGTTTAGATTTCCCTCATGTTTACGAGACCAAATTAAAACCATTTATTACAGCAAACAATATAAAATCTAAAGTTGTCGTTTTAAACGATATGGACTCTAATTCGTGGATTCCAAAGGTCGATGAAAGCTGGTCTGGTGCTATTCCAGCAACTTTAATTTTTAATAATCAAACTCGTAAATTTTTTGAAAAACCATTTACATACAAAGAGTTAGAATACGAAATAAATCAATTTTTAAAATAAACGTTATGTATAAATTAAAAACACTTGTTATTGCTTTATTAATATCAACAGTTGGCATGGCTCAAAGCGGCTATAAAGTTGGGGATATTGCAACAGATTTTAAGTTAGAAAACATTGACGGAAAGATGGTTTCGTTGTCAGATTATGTTCAGGCAAAAGGGTTTATAATCATATTTACCTGTAATACCTGTCCTTTTTCTGTAGCATATGAAGACCGGATTAATGCTTTAAATAAAAAGTATGAATCTAAGGGGTATCCGGTAATCGCTATTATGCCAAACAATCCGGAGACCAGTCCAGGAGATAGTATGGAAGCCATGCAAGCTAGAGCGAAAGCAAAGGGATTTAGCTTTCCTTATTTAATGGATAAAAATCAAGAGGTATATCCGCAATATGGCGCTTCAAGAACTCCTCATGTATATGTTTTGGAAAAAACCAATAAAGGGAACCAGGTAAAATACATTGGTGCCATTGACGATAATTATCAACATCCAGACTCTGTAAACCAGAAATATGTTGAACACGCTGTTGATGCCTTATTAGCGGGGAAACCTATAAAAGAAGCCCATACTAGAGCTATAGGTTGTACTATAAAAATTTAATGTTGTGGGGTTTTTTAGACGTGTATTTCTAGAGGTGATTATTGCGTCTATTTAATTTAGAATTGGTATTTTTGCACAAAATAATTCAAGATTTATGGCAGATTTAATACAAGATAAATGGTTAGAGCAGTTATCTAACGATCCAAACGCACAAATATTAGATGTTAGAACCGAGGAAGAGGTTGAGGAAGGAATTATTCCAAAGGCCATCTGCATTGATATTTATCTTGGTCAAGAATTTATAGACCAAGTAGAAAGCTTAGATAAAAGTAAAAACTACTATGTGTATTGCCGTTCTGGTGGTAGAAGTGCTCAAGCTTGTGCTATTATGAATCAGTTGGGTTTTGAAAACACCTATAATTTATTAGGTGGGTTTAGCGAGTGGGAAGGTGAAACCACTTGTAACTAAAGTTAAGTTTTAAAATTATAAAAACAATCTACTATGAAACATTTCTTATTATGCTCCTTGTTTTTAATCACTATTTTTAGTTGTAATGATACTAAAAATGGGCAAATCAATGTTGTTACGGCCGAAGAGATGCAGGCCATTTTAGATTTGGAAGAAGTGCAATTGGTTGATGTAAGAACCCCTGAAGAGTTTAAGAATGGTCATGTTAAAGGCGCTCAAAATATAAACTTTTATTCTGATACTTTTGAAGAGGACATTTTAAAGCTTGATAAATCAAAACCTGTTATTCTATATTGTAAATCGGGTGGAAGAAGTGCGGCTTGTTCAGAGAAGCTTTTAGAAGCGGGGTTTGTTCAAGTGTACGATCTTAAAGGAGGAATCACCCAATGGGAGCACGAAGGTTTCGAATTAGACCATTAGGCATTTGCCAGGATTATATAAGGCGTATAAACACTTTATTGATACGTATTAAAGAGCCATCTTATTTGGCTCTTTTTTTTGCTCTAATTTTTCCTATTCAGATTTATGGCCTGCCTAGTGATTGAATAATAATTATCCACTCTTTTGTGTTGATAAGGAAGAGCTAGCTTTTTTTTTGTTTTTTTACAGATTGGAGTAGGTGATAAGCATCTTCTAATAGGCTCACCATTTTTAGGTTAGAGGAGGTTTCTAGTCTGTTTTATCATAAAAATACCCGAAAAAATGACGTTCGTCTAAGATATTGATAGTTAGTCTATTATATTGTGGGTCATGGTTAATTATTTGTATGTTTAGGTAATTACGTATTTTAAGAATGATGCCCCAGATTCTAATTCACAAAATCGTATGTATTATTATTTATTAATTTAAAACTTAATAACATTATGAACGGTTATCTAATAGTATCTATTGTAGGACTTATGTTCCTTATCATTTATTGGTATTCTTATCGTACTGTAACTTTGGAGGACAAAAAACGAAAAGACCTTTGGGAGAAAAAGCGTCATCTAGAAATGGCTTTTCAGGCACGTATGAAGGAGAAGTCTGAAAAAAGACGTCAAAAGTTCGCAAGATTTATGGAGCGAAGTAATGAGATAAAACAAGAGCTAAAAAGGCTGCAAAATTCAAAACAAATGCAGGCGAATTAAGCCTTACTATAAATTCTAAGTTTAAAAAAGCTTCTATGGCCCAATGGGTCATAGAAGTTTTTTTGCCTTTAAGGAGGTTTTAATTGTATGCGATTTCCCTCTGAGGGTATTTTTTATTTTTAAGTCGTACGAAGTGTAAAAGACGTGTCCTAAAGGTTTTGATTTCAAATTAAGTTCACAAGTGTTGGTTTGTCACCTAAAAAAATAAACCCTTGTATACTGGCGCATACAAGGGTAAAAGTGGAGTCGGAGAGAATCGAACTCTCGTCCAAACAAGTAACCAAAAAGCTTTCTACACGTTTATTCTTTTCTTGGTTTTTCGATTGCAAGCTGGTTAAAGACAACCTACTTACAACTTATCTTCTTTAGTTTCAAAAGCAAACCGAAGCGTTTTACTTTCTATATTAACATTTACGATGCCTCTAATCGAACGCCGTTAATCAAGGCTTTCAGGAGACATT
This sequence comes from Xanthomarina sp., assembly GCF_035306605.1. Lineage (NCBI taxonomy): Bacteria > Pseudomonadati > Bacteroidota > Flavobacteriia > Flavobacteriales > Flavobacteriaceae > Xanthomarina > Xanthomarina sp. Next base: position 3,454 of record NZ_DATGNR010000006.1, read on the forward strand.
TAGCTTGTACACCTTGTGTACCTAGGCCCATCCTACTATAATTCGGATTAAGCAGCTAAAGCGTAGTTATTCTCGCCGTTTAAAAGTTTGACCTAGCCTTTTACGTGTTTCAAAGTCATTACACGACGTGCTTACTATCTAATTAATCTCGCTGTCAAAACCAGTCGACCCCAAGTTGTTGTAGTAAATATTACATTTCCTTTTTTCATCAATTCTTTTCTGACAACTATTTTTTAAAGAATTTCTTCCATAAAATTTTCATTCTGCAAAGAACTTTTTCAAAAGGAATGCGAAGTTACAAAAAAAAGTTGTGCAACTTCATAAATCCATGTATTTTCGTGCAAATTCTATACCAAAAACCCTATTGTCATTTCTAGACAATTTCCAAAGGGAAGATATATAGTAACGAATTAATTTTTAAGTAACACCTTTTTGCTATGAACATTAAATTTGCTTTAATAAAAGAACGTAAAAGCCCGCCGGATAGACGGGTGGTTTTTTCACCTAAAAAACTTGCAGAAGTAAGAAGTCGATTTCCTGAGGCTACCTTTAAGGTGGAATCTAGTGATATTCGTGTTTTTCCTGATTCAGAGTACAAAGCCTTAGGGTTTGAAGTAACTGATGATGTTAGCGATTGTGATGTGTTTCTAGGGGTAAAAGAGGTTCCAATTGAAAATTTAGTGCCTAATAAAAAGTATTTTTATTTTTCGCATACTATAAAAAAACAACCTTATAATAGAAAATTACTTCAAGCTATGCTTGAAAAAAACATCGACTTGTATGATCATGAAACTATTGTAAAGAAAAGTGGCGCACGATTAATAGGTTTTGGTCGCTATGCTGGTTTGGTTGGTGCTTACAATGGGTTTAGAGCTTTAGGTTTAAGAGATGGCTTGTTCGAGTTGCCTAAAGTGGAAACTTTGACAGATTTAAATGAAGTGAAGGCAGAGTTAGACAAAATTACACTGCCCAATATAAAAATTGCTTTAACAGGTACGGGGAAAGTTGCTTTGGGTGCTAAAGAAATATTGGATCATTTAAAAATCAAAGAAGTTAGTGACGCCTTGTATTTAACTTCAAAATTTACAGAACCGGTTTATTGCATGATGAATGTTATGGAATATAACAAACGTATGGACGGTAAGGTAGGAACCAAAAATGAGTTTTATAAAGATCCTACGGGCTATGAAAGCAATTTTATGCCTTATGCCAAAGAAACCGACTTTTTTATAGCAGGACATTTTTATGGCAATGGCGCACCTTACTTATATACCAGAGAAGATGCTAAACATCCCGATTTCAAAATTAATTTGGTAGCTGATATTAGTTGCGATATAGATGGACCTGTGGCTTCTACTATAAGACCTTCTACGATTGCGGATCCATTTTATGGGTATGATGCTCAAACTGAAAGAGAAGTGGCTTATACAGCTAAGGGTGCGATAACCGTTATGGCTGTGGATAATTTACCTTGTGAATTACCTAAAGATGCTAGTGAAGGTTTTGGTGAAATGTTTTTAGAACATGTGATTCCAGCCTTTTTTAATGGCGATGAACGCGGTATTTTAAAACGAGCCAGAGTTACAAGCAACGGGAAGCTTACCGATAGATTTTCGTATTTACAAGATTATGTCGATGGTAAATAAATCCGGAGCCTTTTAATAAAATAAGCCAGAAAGTTACGAGTTAACTTTCTGGCTTATTTATTTTGTATCGTTTCTGTTGCTTAAAAAAATAGTTTTAGCAAAACTTCAAAAAAGACCTTGGAGCTTGAGGCGGTTGAAGTAACATCACGCCAAAAAAATAGAATTTGTTTCCAGCCTTAAATGAGGTGTAACATCTAAATTCTTTGGTAAATTAAAAATTATAGGGTGTTCACCACTTTTCTAATCGCTACTAAATTAGTTAATAGTTTCTCCAAATTATCTAAATGTAACATGTTAGCTCCATCGCTTTTAGCATTAGCCGGGTCGAAATGCGTTTCAATAAATAAACCATCAATGTTGTTTACAATCCCAGCTCTGGCTATGGTTTCAATCATATCCGGTCTTCCTCCTGTTACTCCCACGCTTTGGTTTGGTTGCTGTAATGAGTGTGTCACGTCCAAAATGGTAGGCGCGTATTGACGCATGGTTGGTATGCCGCGGAAGTCTACAATCATATCCTGGTAGCCAAACATGGTTCCTCTGTCAGTAATCCAAACTTTGTCATTTCCGGAGTCTAACACCTTTTGTACGGCATGTTTCATGGCTTCAGGACTCATAAACTGTCCTTTTTTCAGATTTACCACTTTTCCTGTTTGTGCTGCTGCAACAACCAGGTCTGTTTGGCGTACTAAAAATGCAGGAATTTGCAGAACATCCACATATTCGGCTGCCATTTCGGCATCAGAAACCTGATGGATATCTGTTACTGTTGGTACATTGAATGTGTTGGATACTTTTTGAAGAATTCTAAGTGCTTTTTCATCTCCAATACCTGTAAAACTATCAATTCTACTTCTGTTCGCTTTTTTGAAACTTCCTTTAAAAATAAAAGGAATATGGAGTTTGTCTGTAATGGTGATAATTTTTTCAGCTATGCGTAAAGCCATATCTTCACCTTCAATTGCACACGGGCCAGCAAGGAGGAAAAAATTATTTGAATTGGTAAATTTTATTTTAGGAATATTATTAAGAGTCATAACTACTAGAATTTATACGGCAAAGATACATATTTAGAATGCTTTTTTCATACTATTTCTTATCATCCAAAGCGACATTAAAAAGTTTGCAAAAACGAAAGAGCCACTTAAAGCAATCACGTTTCTTACTGTTTCTGGGAAGATTATAATATTAAGAGCATCTATTAGGTATGCTAAAATCATGTAAGAAGAGAGGCAGACAAAAATAATTCCAAGTGTAAAATTAAGTTGTTTGCTAGGTTTTATTAATTGCCAAACAAAAGGTGTGGCAAACAGTAAAATAGGGTAGGCTGTAATTCCTTCTATTTTATTCACGTTAGTAAACCAGTAAGCTACAGCAATAATAAAATACAAATAGGGAATGAATTTGGTATATTTAATTATAAGGTTTTTTATGCTATACAAGGTTGTCTTTTCCATAATAAAGTACTTGTTTAACTCTATTTAAATTTGGTAGTTGGGGCTGTTTGTTTTTAATAAATTTAAAAATAAAGGTACGAACAAGAGTTTAGTGCTTACGGAATAATAACATATAATTAACTATTAATAGGAATAAAATAGCTGTGCTAAAAAAATATAGCGTAACTTTGCACGCTTAAAATACAGCACCTATATGGCTAACATTAAAAACATTGCAATTATTGCCCACGTCGATCATGGTAAAACAACTATGGTAGATAAAATTATGTACCACTGTCAATTATTTCGTGAAAACGAAAATACAGGGGATTTAATTCTAGATAATAATGATCTAGAGAGAGAAAGAGGTATTACCATTACTTCAAAAAACGTTTCAGTAAATTACAAAGGAACAAAGATTAACGTTATAGACACTCCTGGTCACGCCGATTTTGGTGGAGAGGTAGAGCGTGTACTAAACATGGCGGATGGTGTTCTGCTGATAGTGGATGCTTTCGAGGGTCCAATGCCACAAACACGATTTGTATTACAAAAAGCTATTGATTTAGGATTAAAACCATGCGTGGTTATAAATAAAGTAGATAAAGAAAACTGTACTCCAGATGAAGTACATGAGAAGGTATTCGACTTAATGTTTGAATTAGGAGCGGAAGAATGGCAATTAGATTTTCCAGCTGTTTATGGTTCTGCTAAGAATAACTGGATGAGTACAGATTGGAAGAAAAAAACTGAAAATATTGAACCATTATTAGATATGGTTATAGAGCATATTCCTTCACCAACAATTCCTGAAGGAAACACTCAAATGTTAATTACTTCTTTAGATTTCTCTTCATTTACAGGACGAATTGCCATTGGGCGTTTAACCCGTGGAGAGCTTAAAGTAGGACAAAACATTTCTTTAGTAAAAAGAAATGGAAGCGTTGTAAAGAATAAAATTAAAGAACTACACGTATTCGAAGGTGTAGGTCGTAGAAAAGTAGAGGAAGTTCAACCAGGAGATATTTGTGCTATTGTTGGACTAGAAGGTTTTGAAATTGGGGACACTGTTGCCGATTATGAAAATCCAGAAGGATTAAAAACCATCGCTATTGATGAGCCAACGATGAGTATGTTGTTTACTATTAACGATTCGCCTTTCTTTGGAAAAGACGGAAAGTTTGTAACCTCTAGACATATAAAAGACCGTTTAACAAAAGAGTTAGAAAAAAATCTAGCATTACGTGTTCATGAAACGGATAGTGCAGATAAGTTTATGGTTTATGGCCGTGGTGTATTACACTTATCGGTTTTAATTGAAACCATGCGTCGTGAAGGTTACGAACTTCAAATTGGACAGCCACAAGTTATTATTAGAGAAATCGACGGAGTAAAATGTGAGCCAGTTGAGGAAATGACTATTGATTTACCGGAAGAAGTTTCAGGAAAAGCTATTGAAATGGTTACTCTACGTAAAGGTGAAATGCTTAGCATGGAATCGAGAGGAGATAGAATGGTATGTAAGTTTATTGTTCCTTCTAGAGGTATTATCGGTTTACGTAATCAATTATTGACAGCTACTGCTGGAGAAGCTATTATGGCTCATAGATTTAAAGAGTATCAACCATTAAAAGGAGGTATTCCAGAACGTCAGAATGGATCATTGGTTTCTATGGAAAAAGGTCAAGCAATTCCTTATTCTATTGATAAATTACAAGATAGAGGTAAGTTTTTTGTTGATCCAGGAGAAGATATTTACGAAGGTCAAGTTATTGGAGAAAACTCTCGTGGTGACGATATGGCTGTGAACGTAACTAAAACTAAAAAATTAAGTAACGTACGTAGTTCTGGTGCAGATGATAAAGCAAAAATAGTTCCGGCTATTAAGTTTTCGTTAGAAGAAGCCTTAGAATATATACAGAAAGATGAGTATGTTGAGGTAACACCAAATCACATTCGTATTCGTAAAATCTTTTTAACAGAAGTAGAGCGTAAAAGAAACAAAAACGTTTAATTAAACGTATATAATACATATTAACAAAGAGGAATTCTATAGACGGATTCCTCTTTTTTCGACTTAAATAACTACTAGATTATGGATTTTTTTGGAATTCCCTTTACAGAATGGGTTGGATATGCAGCCATGGCAGCTTTGTTAATATCATTTATGATGAAGGATGTTAAGAAGCTTCGAATAGTCAACACCATTGGTTGTATACTTTTTGTAACCTATGGTTTTATGCTACAAACTTCTTGGCCAATTATTATCTCTAATGGGGCTATTGTTTTTATTAATCTTTATTATTTACTGATAAAGAAAGACTAATCATTTGTGTTTTTTAAGCCTAGAATGCTGAAAAATAGGCTAAAGAAAATTATTTGCATACCTAAAAGTATGGTGAATACTGCAGGAATTATTATTCTTAATGTTTCTGTAGGTCTTAGTTCTCCAAAACTTGATTGTTTCCATATATTGAAACCGAAATAACTCAATACAATTCCTACTATTAGGAAGAGCGCTCCAATAATTAAACCTGTTTCCAGATTCAAATATTTAAATAAACTATGGTAACGGCTGCTTTGAGGGAGGAGGTTGTTTTCAACTGCATATATTTTAGTAAGCGCATAAAATACTAGAAATTGAAAACCAATAAGCACCGAGCTTGAGGTGTAAAGTAAGGTGTGAATGTCGAGCTGAATGCTGTTTATTGCAATTGGCTGACTAATAAGTGCTGCTGAGGTAATAGCTCCGAATAGTATTAAACAGATGCCCGGTATTAAAAAGAGCCATTGAGGGCTGTATAGCAGTAAGAATCTTAAATGGCGCCAACCATCCCTCCAGGTGTTAAGATGCGGAGCTCTAGTTCTTCCATCAGGTTTTAGTGTTGTTGGAACTTCAGCAATTTTTAAATTGTTAAGTTTTGATTTAACAATCATCTCTGAGGCAAATTCCATTCCTGTGGTTTTTAAATCCATTTTATAGTAAGCAATCTTACTGAAACCTCTAAGGCCACAATGAAAGTCGCCAATATCTATTTTGTAGAACAAACGGCCTAAAAAGGAAAGAACAGGATTGCCTAAGTATTTGTGTAAAAAAGGCATCGCTCCTTTTTCAATCCCTCCTTTAAATCGGTTTCCCATAACCAAATCGGTCCCGGTTCTAAGTTCTATTAAAAATGGCAACAAAGCTTCAAAATTGTAGCTGTCATCTGCATCTGCCATAATGATATAGTTTCCTAAAGCAGCTTCAATCCCACCTCTTAAAGCGCTTCCATAACCTTTTTCATTTACCGGCACAACCCTAGCATTTAAGTGTTTTGCTATCTCTTGCGAACCATCTGTACTACCATTATCTGCAATTATAATTTCACCTTCTACCTGATTATGGTTTAAAAAGTTTTGTGCCTTAGTAATACAAGTCGCTAAGGTTTCAGCTTCATTTAAACAAGGCATAACGATAGATAATTCAGGCTTTTTTTTCATGCTTGAGTAGTTTGAAGAGAATGATGAATATTAGGAAAAATAAAGAATAATTATAAAACAAATACCTCATAATGGAATGGCAGGCTATGGCAACAATCAAAGCATTTGAAAGTATTAAGGACGAAAATAAAAATAAATAGAGAACATACTTGTTGTTAGACATAAAGAATTTTATTCCGCTTAAAATAAAGACAAGGACCATAAAAAGCATGAGTAACTCCGATTTAAAACCATGAATCAAATTGCTGTAATAGAGTTTTATCCATTTTTCGAAATTATTCTTTATCAAAACCCTTACTATGTTTCCGCTCGAGTTTTCTATTCCAACATGGGCTTCTGCCATACTATATCCACGATTTAAAAAATATTCAGTTCCTCTATCATGAACTGTGTAGTTGCATATTTTTCCAAGATTATCATGAAAATGTTTGTAATAGTCCTTGTATGAGTCTCTTTCTTTGCTTGACAGCATCCACCCGTTTTCGTCTAAAAAATTATAGCAATCCTCAAAAATGTTTTTATCGTCTTCATTTGTTAAGGAATGCATGTCGGATGCTTCACTAACATAAAATGCAGCGCCAGACAAGCAAATGTTTGTAAAAGGTGTAGATACAAACAGATTGTCCTTTAGTTTGTGGTAGGTTTTATCCATTAAACTTATAACAAAAGGGATTAACAATAGCAAGACAATTTTTTTAAGATGGTCTTTTTTAAGCGCTAGTTTTTTGATTTTAATGATATAAATAACGGCCACTATAATTGGTAACACAATAAATTGACCACGAGTTAAAGCTAGTAGCACAAAGGAACCTAGTAGTAACCAAAACGATTTTAGCTTGTAGTTATCAAGGAATTCTACGGTGAAGGCAATACATAAAAGGTAAAATGGATAACTTAAACCTTCAGAACAAATGTTATTAGCAATATATAATGGTCCGAAAAAGGGAAAAATTAATAGGCCTAAAAAAATCAACTCACTTAGTATATGTAATTTTAAAACCTTGGAAACCTTGGTCCGAACTAAATGAGCTGCAAAAAGTCCTAAAAGAAGTTGGAAAGCTACCGTAAAGAAATTAAAATAGCCTTGAAATATAAATTGGAATAATTTAACAAAAAGCACGTAGCCCGGCGATCGGTAAATGGAAGCATGTAAATAGCTGTACGTGTCGGGAGTATAAATAGCTTCATGAAAAATTAAAATCATGAACGTTAGAATGTAAATAGAAGCAAAACCCGCCTGTTTGTTTATTTTTTTTAAAAAATTCAAAGACATTTATTTTAGCGATTAAATATAACTAATCTATTTAACTAAAAATATTATCCTCTTAAAATACGGTGTTCGATTTAAAACTCAAGCTAGTTATATTTGTTTAGATATGAGGGTCACTTCAATTTGGCATGTTTTGTTTTATTAAATTAAAACTGACATTAATTTTTTTTAAAAGAAAAGAGCTTTAATTTTAGATTTTTATATTCTTTCTTATGAGTGACTTTAACGTTGTAATGTATTCCGATAAAAATCGAGAAATTTGGAATCAATTTATCCAGAGTTCTAAAAATGGCACTTTTTTATACGAACGTGATTTTATGGAATATCATCAAGATAGATTTCAAGATCACTCCTTTTTGGTTTATAAAGACGACAAGCTAGTAGCTGTTTTTCCTGCAAACATTAAAAACCGTATTGTTTATTCCCATCAAGGACTTACTTATGGAGGTTTGGTAGTAGGAAAAAACATTGGTTTTAAAACAATTTTAAAAGCGTTTCAGAGTTTATTAAAAACATTGGAAGATAGGCGGGTAGGTGAATTAATTATTAAGCCAGCACCTAGAATGTATCACACAGGGCCAAGCGATGAGTTGGACTACTTGTTGTTTAAGTTGAAAGCCGAACTTTTAAGAAGAGATTTGTCCTTAGCTATAGATACGACGAAAGCTATCAAAGTTACCTCGTCTAATAGAAAACGAGGTTTAAAAAAGGCTCAAAAGAATCATTTAATTATAAAAGAAGAGGCTGCGTTTGAAGGATTTTGGAATGAGATTTTAACACCCAATTTAAAGGAAAGACATGGCGTAGAACCCGTTCATACTTTAGAGGAAATAACTTATTTAAAATCTAAATTCCCTAAAAGGATTAGACAATTTAATGTATATAAAGAAAATGATATTGTTGCGGGTACAACTATTTTTGAAACAGAACAAGTAGCTCATGCACAATATATTTCAGCAAATCATACCAAGCAAGAATTAGGAAGTTTAGACTTTCTATTTCACCATTTAATTCATGAGGTGTATGCAGCCAAACCTTATTTTGATTTTGGTGTGTGCAGTGAAAAGAACGGGCAGCAAATAAATTCTGGTTTGCAAGCTTGGAAAGAATCCTTTGGAGCCCGTAGTATTTCACACGATTATTATAGCGTTTTCACAAAAAACCATCGATTTTTAAATGATATTTTAGTATGATAAAGTTTTTGGACCTCCATGAAGTCAATAAAAGATTTGAGCCCGAATTTCAAAAGAAATTTAAGAGTTTTTTAGATTCTGCTCATTATATCCTTGGAAATGAGGTTGAGACTTTTGAATCCAATTTTTCCTCCTATTGTGGTACTAAATATTGCATAGGAACTAGTAATGGATTGGATGCTTTAACTTTAATATTTAAAGCCTACTTGGAGTTGGGTATATTAAAAACAGGAGATCACGTTTTAGTTCCTGCTAACACATTTTACGCCACAGTTTTGTCGGTTGTAAACAGTGGATTGATTCCTATTTTTATTGAGCCTGATGAAAACACCTTTAATATTTCTGTAAAAGAAATAGAAAAGCAATTAAGTCCAAGCGTAAAAGCAATTTTAGTGGTTCATTTATATGGGCACTTGGCCGATATGGAAGCTATTAGCCTTCTTGCGAAAAAGCATCATTTACTTGTGGTAGAAGATGCGGCCCAAGCTCATGGCGCGGAAACCGAATCTGGTATTAAGTCTGGAAACTTGAGTGATGTAGCTGCTTTTAGTTTTTATCCAAGTAAAAATTTAGGCGCTTTAGGAGATGGAGGAGCAGTAACTACCAACGATTCTGTTTTAGCAGAAACTATTAAAAAGCTGCATAATTATGGTGCAGAAAAAAAATACGAATACGCGTTAACTGGATTTAATAATCGGTTGGATGAGATTCAGGCCATGTTTTTGAATATTAAATTAAAGCAGTTGGATTCAGATAATTTAAATCGTCAAGAAGTAGCCAAGCGTTATTTGGCGGAAATATTATCAGAAAAAGTGCAGTTACCGTTCTATAACGGTTCCAAAAATCATGTGTTCCATCTGTTTGTTGTTAGAGTGGAAAACAGAGATAAATTTGTGTCCTACTTGAAAAAGCATGATATTGAAACTTTAATTCATTATCCAATTCCCCCTCATCAGCAAAAAGCATTAAATAATTTTAACCAATTAAGTTTACCAATTACTGAAGCTATTCATAATACGGTTGTTAGTTTGCCAATGAGTCCAGTTATGTCGAACGACGAGGTAAGCCATATTATAAATACGATAAATTCATATTAGTTGAAACGGTTTTTAAACTATATAAATAATAACGTTTTAATTAAAGTCGCTTCTTTAAACTCGGTGTCTTTAATTACTAAAATAGTTGGAGGCCTTTTAACGTCTAATGCTATCGCTCATTTTATTGGTGCAGAAGGGATGGCGCTCATTGGAAATTTAAGAAACTTTTTATATTCCATACAATCAATAGCTTCTTTAGGCTTGTACAATGGGATTGTTAAATACGTAGCCGAGTTTAAAAACAATACACTAGAATTAAGTAAAACCCTATCGTCAGTCTTTTATTTAGGTTTTATTTCAACTGTTGTAGTTTCTTTTTTGTGTTATTTCAATGCAGATGCTATCAATAATGTTATTTTCCCCGAGTACAACGATTATGCCTACGTAATTAGGATTCTGGCGATTGCTTTGCCTTTTTACACCTTGAATTTATTTACCTTCTCGATATTGAATGGGTTTTCAAAGTTTAAAATTTTGATAATCATTAATATCATTGGTCAAATTCTAGGGGTTGCAGTAACCTTAATTTTAATTTATAATAACAGGATAGATGGAGCCTTGATTTCGGTAGTGCTTTCAGAATCCTTAATTTTTCTAATCACTTTGGTTGGAGTTATCAATCAGCGTAGCTTAATGCCTTTAGTAAAGGTTAGTCGCGTTAGATTTTCGACCATCAAAAAACTCAGCTCATTTTCTGTCATGGCTTTATTTTCTGCAATAGTTTTACCTATGGTTGCTATTGCTATTAGGTCATATATTATAGATAATGTGGGCTTCAAAGAAGCAGGTTTTTGGGAAGCGATGAACCGGATATCTAATTATTACTTGATGTTTGTAAGTTCCTTATTGACACTTTATATTCTACCTCGATTGTCCGAAATTGATAACGCTAAAGAATTTAGGAATGAGGTTTTTAATTTTTATAAAACCATCATCCCAATTTTTGGAATTGGTTTGGTGGCTATCTATTTTTTAAGAACGTATATAATTACCATAGTTTTTTCTAGTGAATTTAAGCCAGTAGAAGACTTGTTTTTATGGCAACTTTTAGGCGATTTTGTAAAGGTTTTATCCATAGTAATTGCTTATCAGTTTCTAGCTAAAAAAATGTTTTGGCATTACATGATTACGGAAGCTTTTTCGATTATAACCTTATACCTTTCTAGTATTTTATTTATTGATATGTACGGTGTGAAAGGGGCGAATATTGCACATTTTGTAACTTATGTCCTATATTATGGGGTGATACTTTTGATTTTTAGCTCTTCGCTTTTTGGTATCATTCCAGAGAAAAACGACTTGGAATCTTAGGTTTTAGAATGGCTTTTCCAAACATTTAAATAGGTTTTAGCTACGTTGATGTAGTTGTGTTCTTTCTCGATGAAATCCCTTGCATTTTTTGAAATTTCTAAAATATTTTCAGGATTTTCAATCAGCCATTCCATCTGATTTACCAGGTTAGAAACATTTGGTAAAGCATTTATGGCTATGGTGTTTTCACTTAGTTTGTAGTAATCTAACCACTCCTTTTCAGCACCGGTAAAAACAACTTTTCCTTGAGCCATGGCTTCTAAAGCATTATAGCCTTGGTCGTAAGCTAAAACTTGATCTAGGATAATATGGGCGCGATTGTACTTTTCAATATAAATATTATACGGCAGGTCTTCTGTTCTAATAACTTCAACTTTATTAGGATATTTTTCAGCTATAATTTTTAAAGCCGCATCAAAATAATCTCCTCCTTTTTTAATGTAGTTTTTTGAGTTAACCCCATGGAAAATCACGATTTTATCTAAAATATTTAAAGGTGTAAATACAAGTTTTTTGGTGTTTATTGGATTGGGAATTAGGCCTAAATATTGGTTGTGGTTTTTTAGGGGAATATGATAATCTAAATCCGAAGCAATTACTCCCTTGATGTTTTTGTAAATATAATGATGAAGTTTTTGATAAGGCTTGGACAGATATTTTAACACAGGCCAGAAGTCTTTTTTTGCAAGTTTGCCTTCAAAATAAGGGTCTAAAATAGAGTATTTAAATTTTTTCTGGTACGCATATTCTACACTCGGAACGTCTGCACCACAGGATAAAAGAAAAACATGCTGGTTGTTTTTGAAAATAAACTCTAACAGCTTTTTTTCGACACTTGGTATGGTGTAAAAACTATTTTCGTTAATTAATTGAACCACATCAAACCCCTTTAAATTATGTTCATGTTTCTTGAACTGCTTGTGAATATTACATGAGGTTAAATCGGTATTAGTCAATTTGTAGATGACTTTTTTTAGAATTGATAAGGTTCCCGTTCTATATTTTTCTTTTAAATAAATGTCAACTGGAAACTTTTTAAAACCATCGCCAGTTCCAATAATAACCACTTCATGTCCCAATGCTTGCAGTCCTTCTTTTAAAGAGTTATGCAACCTGCTATATTCACCAAGAAGTAAGATTTTCATTTTAATAGTTTAGATATTTGAAAAGTTAGTTTGATTAAGCAATTTAAAAGGCTTTATTTAGACTAACCGCTATTTCATTTATTATATTTGATTTTTTAATTCTCATCTGTGCAAAGTAACAATAAAAAGATTTGTTTGGTTGTATCTTCCTTAGGAAAAGGAGGTGCACAACATGCTGCTGCCTTGCAATCTCAGATGCTTTCTAAGTTAGGATATGAAGTTCATATTGTAACTGTTTTTCCAGAAGTGTTTTATCCCTTTAAAGGAACTTTGTATAATTTGGGTCTGTTTAAGAAGGAAAAGAATACTGTTTGGAACAGACTAGCCAGGCTTTTAAAGTTTAAACGTTACTTAAAGGCGCACCATTTTGATGTTATCATCGATCATCGTTCGCGGGTACAAGCTTATCGCGAATTTATTATAACTAAATTCATTTATAACGTTCCTACTATTTACGTCATTCATTCCTTTGAAAAATCGATAATGTTTACCAAGTATCCTTTTTTAAACAAGTTCTTATATAAAAATGAAATACTGGTAGGAGTTTCAAAAGCCATTACCGACTTTTATAAAAAGGAATATCAGCTCCATAAGATTCAAACTATCTATAATGCTTTTTCATTTGATGCTATTCAAAAACAATCCGAAGCACCAGTAAACGACAAGCTTTTAAATGATGCTTATATACTATTTTATGGGCGCTTAGACAACAGTTCGAAAAATTTAGAGCTTCTTTTACAGGCTTACAAAGCTTCTAAACTAGTTTCAAAAAACATAAAGTTATTAATTTTAGGTAATGGACCTGATAAAAACCAACTTGCTCAATATGCCACAGATTTGGATTTAGACTCTCATGTTATTTTTAAACCTCAAGTAAAAAACCCGTTTCCTTTTGTAAAGAACGCTTTGTTTACGGTGCTTACAAGTAGGTATGAAGGATTTCCACTTGTTTTGCCTGAGGCACTTTGTTTAGGTACACCCGTTATTTCTGTAGATTGTCAATCGGGGCCCAATGAAATTATAAAACATGGCTTTAATGGTTTGTTGGTTGAGAATTTTCATGTGAATGCATTCGCAGAAGCCATGAATAGTTTTATATTTGATGACACTTTATATCGTTTTTGTAAACAAAATGCTCGTAAAAGTGTCTTACCTTTCTCTATAGAGCATATTGCTTTAGAATGGGATGGGTTATTAAAAAAAATACCATGATTAGCAACATATCAGATTTAAAAATAATAGATATTCCAAAAGTTCAAGATCCAAGAGGAAACTTAGCCTTTATAGAAAAAGATGTTATTCCTTTTAAAATTAATCGTGTTTATTATTTATATGATGTACCGAGTTCTGCTCATCGAGGCGGACATGCTCATAAAAAGCTGTATCAAATGTTGGTGGCTTTAAGTGGCAGTTTTGAGGTTCATTTAAAGGACGGTGAAAATGAAATTAAAATCACCCTTAATAAACCAGATAAAGGCTTGCTAATTGTTCCGGGCATTTGGAGGGAAATTGGTAATTTTTCTTCAGGCTCTGTTTGTTTGGTATTAGCTTCTGAAGAATTTGACGAAGCAGATTATATTCGAAATTATGCTGATTTTGTTTTAGTGAAAAGGGGTCAAGCGGATGTTTAAAGCCAACAAACCTTTTTGAAGTTTTACAAACAAGATTAACAAAGGTCTATTTAATTTCATTAAAAACCGTTGCTTGCTGTTCAGGTTTTTTGAATCTAAAGCTTTGAATAAAGATTTAGCTCTTTCGGTATTTCCTACTAACATATATTGGATGGCTATGGAAAACCTATTGATGTCTAGATAGCGTTTTAGTGATGGATTGGTTTTGGCATGTGCTTCATATTTATCTAAGTTTAAATATGCTCTCTTGTTGGTGTTAGTATTGGACAATCTGTTGTCTGCATGTAAATTGTGTATGGCAGTAGCAGCGTTGTAAAAAGCTACCGGGTGCTCTAGGGCAATCCTTATCCATAAATCCGTGTCCTCACCAGCTCCAAGTGTAATATTTTCATCAAACCCATTAAAGTTTTCAAAGATGGTTTTCGGGACCATAACAGCCGAAGTCCATGCGATTGAGTTGTATCTACTAGCTTCAAAATAATCGGGAATAATTCCCATCCAGTTTTTGCTGTCAGGAATTTGGTGGTACTTAATTTTTAATGTTTTATTGTTTTGCTTTTTGCTATAGGCTGTGGCATATAATCCACACTTAGGAAATGTTTGTAAAAGTTTTTTAAGATTGGATAAATGGGTTTTCTCCCATAAATCGTCCGCATCCAAAAACACCAAGTATTCAGAGTTTGCCTGTTTACATCCAAAATTACGAGCGGCCGAGACTCCCATATTTTTTATGGTAAAAACCTTAATTCTACTATCTTGAATTGTGTTTACTTTTTCTAAACTATGGTCTGTAGACCCATCGTTTATAACAATGATTTCAAAATTCTTAAAATCTTGGTTTAAAGCACTGTAAATGGTGTCAGTAATAAAGTTTTCTTTATTAAATAAAGGGATGATTATAGAGAAAAATGCTGTCATACTATTGATGTATCCTGCAAAAATAACCTAATCTATATAAGTCGAATATAAATAAACTAGGGTTTTCTCCAGAAAGTTTCTTTTTTATTACGGCATCGAAATATCCTAAAAATTTACCAAATAGGTATTGTAAATAAAATAGTTTAAGGAAATTATATGCCTTTAATAAACTAATGTCGTTACTTGTTATTTCTTTGGTTTTGCATAGATAAGATAATGTTTTCATGGCATTTTCTGTTTTTTTTAAAAAGGCCGTATTTTCATCTATTCCAAGGTGGATTACTTCATTGTTTATGTGTTTTACATGAATTTTGTGTTTTTTAAGTAATGCTCCAAACAAATAATCCATTCCATAGTTGTTTTCAGTGTTTTGTTGTGTAAGCTCTATGAAAATGGGTTTTTTAATTAGAAAATTTGCTGAAATAATTACTTTATATGGGGTTTTGTTTCTAATATTTGCATCCACTTCTTCACGTTGCTTGCCAAAGGTATACCGTAAGGATTTGTTTTTAGCGTGAGTAGATTGCTGATATGAAAACCCTCCAAAAATAGCTTCAGATAAAGGCGTTATTTTATTCAGATAATTAGTTAAAAAGAACCTTGATTTTGGCCAAGTATCAGCATCTAAAAACAGTAGCCAGTTATATTTTGCTTCTGTAGCTAGGAATTGTCTACTAGCAGATCTACCCATGTTTTTATAGGCTTCAATAAACTTACAGTTTGTAAGCATATTGATTTTTTTATTTTCTAAATTTAATTTAGAAAGAGACCCATCGTCTAAACAAATTAGTTCAAATACAAGGTTGGCTTCCACAGCTTGTTTAACAAGTTCTTTGGCTAAGGGGTAGGCGTTGTAATGATATGTTGGGATTAATATAGATAACATGAATGTGGTTCGTAGATCAAATCTAATCAATATTGCTGCAAATTTTATAAAATAAATTCAGTGATATTCATTTTTCATGTAAATAGAAGAAATTGCCAGTCTTTTTTATTGAAATTATAATCAATGCTTCAAAAAGTATATATTTACATTCAATAGTTTTGTCTCTTGCATTCGATTATTACATTTACAACCAAATTCTAACCAGAACACATGCTATTTAATACCATAGATTTTGCCATTTTTATGCCAATAGTCTTTCTGATGTATTGGTTTGTTTTTAAGAAGAACATTCGGAACCAAAATCTATTTTTATTAGTGGTAAGTTATTTTTTCTATGCTTGCTGGGATTGGCGATTTCTAGGACTAATATTTTTAAGTTCTTTAGTTGATTATTTGGTAGGACTTTCCTTAGCTAAAACCCATGAAAATGTAAAAAGGAAGACGCTTTTGATAACGAGTCTTGTTGTTAATTTAGGTGTTCTAGGTTTTTTTAAATATTACAATTTTTTCCTTGAATCTTTTCAGGATGCGTTTTCGCTTTTCGGAAGAAGTTTAGAATCTAGTACTTTAGATATTTTATTGCCTGTGGGAATAAGTTTCTATACTTTTCAAACTTTAAGTTATACCATAGATGTGTATAGAAAAAGATTAGAGGCAACCAATAACATCTTGTCGTTTTTTGCATTTGTTAGTTTTTTCCCACAGTTGGTGGCTGGTCCCATAGAACGAGCTTCTAACTTGTTGCCTCAATTTGAAAGAAAAAGACACTTTGATTATGCTAAAAGTGTTGATGGATTGCGGTTGATTTTACTCGGACTTTTCAAAAAAATGGTTATTGCAGATAATTGTGCCTTAGCTGTCAACGAGATTTTTACAAATTATACGGAATACAATGGTAGTACTTTATTTTTTGGGGCCTTCTTTTTCGCTTTTCAAATTTATGGCGATTTCTCAGGCTACTCCGATATAGCCATTGGTTCAGCTAGATTATTAGGTTTCGACTTGATGCAAAATTTCAATTCGCCTTATCTATCTAGAAATTTAGGTGAATTTTGGAGGCGTTGGCATATATCCTTAAGTACTTGGTTTCGGGACTATGTGTATATTCCTTTAGGTGGAAATCAGGTGTCCAAAGCTAAATGGGTTAGAAATATATTTATTGTTTTTCTATTAAGCGGTTTTTGGCATGGCGCCAACTGGACTTTTATCATTTGGGGGCTTATTCATGCTCTGTTTTTTCTACCTCTTATTTTTAAAAACAAACAAGCTAATTTTAAAGGTGTAGCCGACCCTAACAAGTTGCTTCCTAGTTTAAAAACTGTGTTTCAAATTGGTAGCACCTTTTTTATTGTGCTGATGGCTTGGGTGTTCTTTAGGGCAGAAAACCTGTCTCATGCTTTCATGTATTTTGAAGGAATGTTTTCAAAGTCCTTATTTTCATTTCCTACGGTTTCAAGAGGTTTGGTGTTGTTTTTATTGGTTTATATGATTATTGAATGGCTACAACGATCTAAAAAACATGTTTTGGAGATAGATTTTATCCCGTTTAAAGCGTTCAGAATAGCAGTTTATTATTTCGTTGTGTTTGTAATATTTTATTATGCAGGCGATACGCAACCGTTTATATATTTTCAATTTTAATGAAAAAACTACTTACACATATTACTCTCTTTTTAATTCCAATTCTTTTGATTTGGATTTTAGCAGAAGTGTTTTATCGAACGGTTCCGAATACCTATAGCTATAAACACGAACAAATTTCACATCATAACGATGAGGTTGAAGTACTTGTTTTAGGTGATTCGCATACTTTTTATGGGATTAATCCGGAATGGTTGACCCTCAAGACTTTTAATTTGTCTAATGTCAGCCAGACTATTTATTTCGATAAGTTATTGTTTGAAAAACACATCACTCATTTATCAGATTTAAAATACTTGATCTTGTCGGTGGAGTATACTACTTTAAGTCAGGAGGACAATACGCAAGAGGATATTTGGCGAAAATACTTCTATAGTGCTCAAATGGAGTTGGAGGTGCCTATAATAAAATGGTATAGTCCCCAAAGGTATAGTTTGGCATTGACTAGGAAGTTTGATAAAACCTGGAAAAGCTTTCAAGACTATATCAGGGATGGGAATTTAATTGGTTGCGATTCTAGAGGGTGGGGAAACACTTATCTTTCTACAATGGATTCTGCTGAAATGCAACGCATATCGCATTTTACAGCACAGAAACACGAGGATGGCTCTATGGACTTTGGTTTAAATAGTGAAAGAATTCAAGAGATTATTGAATTGTGTAAAGCAAGGGATATTGAGGTGTTATTAGTGAATATGCCTGTTTTTACAGGATATTTAAATAGATTAAATTCTGAAAAGTTAGAAAAGATTGATGCGGCTTGTGAAGCATTTGAAAGAGAAAATCCTAATGTAACACGAGTAAATCTTTTAAGGGATTCTCGATTTGAAATCACGGACTTTCAAGATCCAGATCATTTAAATGTTCATGGAGCTAAAAAATGCTCTTTATTGATTAACGACTATTTAAAATAAAAATTAAGAACTTGTTCTACTACGTTGAACCACTTCAAACACTTTGTTTTCATCACATTTAAGGGTTTTACTAGGGTATTTTAGCAACAAAGCATAGTCGTGTGTTGCCATTAAGATTGTATTGCCGTTTTTATTAATTTCTTGCAAAACCTCCATAACCTCAATACTTGTTTGTGGATCTAGGTTTCCTGTAGGCTCATCGGCTAAAATTAACTCAGGATCGTTTAGTAGTGCCCTTGCAATAGCTACACGTTGTTGTTCTCCTCCAGAAAGTTCGTGAGGATATTTAAACCCTTTAGTCCTCATATCTACTTTTTTCAAAACTTCTTCAACTCGAGTATTCATATCAGATTTGTTTTTCCAGCCCGTAGCTTTTAAAACAAATAAAAGATTGTCGTTTATAGTTCTATCTGTAAGTAATTTGAAATCCTGAAAAACAACTCCTAATTTTCGTCTTAAAAACGGAATATCTTTTTCTTTAAGTGTTTTTAGGTTGAAATCAACAATGCTTCCTTCACCTTTGGTTAAAGGCAAATCGGCATAAAGTGTTTTCATGAAACTACTTTTTCCAGTTCCGGTTTTTCCTATTAAATAAACAAATTCACCTTTGTTAATTTCAATATTAATATCGGAAAGCACCAGGCTGTCCCCTTGAAAAATAGAAGCATCTTTAAGATAAAGTACGTTTTGCATAGTTGTTTTTTAGGGTCATTATATTTACCATCACAAAGTAAACAATTAAAGGGAAATAGGGAAAGGAAAATCTAGAATTTGAACCGTAAGCCACTAAAGCTTGAGCTAAAGCGCCAGATAATATAATAGCAACGATTAAAAGGTCTAAATCGAAATCTTGACATTTAGATTTAAAAAACTGAAATAGCTTTTTTATTGAAAAAATCAAGAATAAAATATTTAAAAGTAGCACTAAATAGCTTTGTACATAATTCCATAACCCTATGAGTGCTTTCTTTACATAGATGTTTTCAAATTTGTCTACATTCCATAACAGTGAGGTGGTAAACCAAAAATCTTTAAAGGAGATAAGCACTTGTTTGGCATATAAGTCTGGATTGTTTTTAATTAAATCTTTGGCTATCCTTCCAAATTCAAGAATTAATTCACGCCTTGTTAAGTCCGTTGTTTCAATTAGTTCATCGTATGCGTACCAAGCGGTCATTGGATATTTGTAATACGGTAAATTATGTTCAATATAGTCTCTGTGTTTTACAAAAACATCACGAATCAATTTATCTTCATCGGGCGCCTTTTCAAAAAAGGAAGTTGCCATTTGTGCATAGTTTATTCCAATGTAATACGAGCTAGTAAATTGTCCTATATTTTTTTCATTTAAAGAAGACCAAGCATAAAAGGTAAGTAAAGGTAATAGGCTTAATGTTATAGCTTTTGGAAGGGCCTTTTTTATCCCGAAGTTTATATTTTTCACTAAATAAAAAAGTGAAAATCCAATGGGAATATAAATAAACATAGGTCTTATTAGATACAAGTAACTTAAGATTATCGATAGAATTAGATAATGCTTTAAGGATGTAGAAGGGTTTAAAACATTAAATTTTTGAATATACCAAAAGGAGACTAAAAGGAAGAATAAAGTAAGTGATTCCGTTAGCACAGCAAACTCATAAAATACAAAATGCAAAAACGAGGTTGTAATAAAGCTTGTCCAAAAAGCTATTTGTGTGTTTTGGGTTTTAGTTTTAGTGAAATCGAAAATAAGATATAAGCTTAAAATTCCGAGTAGGATTTGTATAAGTACCGCAGCGTATATGTTTCCTCCAACTAAGGCTATTAATAGTGGTAGGCCTGGAGTGCGTTCTCCAGTATAATTTTCTAAGCTAAAATTTAACAGATAGTTTGCTAAATTGGTGTAGTCTTCAGTATCAGGAAAAATAGTTACATCGTGGTAAAACACAAATACTAGCATCCTAAGTATAAGAGCATAGGAAAGCAAAATAGCCAAAGGGTAGCTATTGATATAAGTGCTTATTTTTTTTAACATTCTATTTGCGATACTCAAAATATATATTCAATAAATCTATTGGAACCTTTAGCAAATCAAAAAAGGTAATTTTTGAACTTCCTTTGTCGTGCCATTTTTTTAAAGGTATTTCAAGAATGGCTTCCTTACAAAAGTCGGTTCCTTTTAACTTGTTAGTTCTTAGTAAAAGTTCAACGTCAAAGAGCCATTTGCTAACAAATGGTTCTTTGAAAATATCTTTAGCTAGCTTGGTTTCAATTACTTTTGCGCCACATTGCGTGTCGTAAATAGGCATTTTTAATATAAAGGTATGTACGACTGTGGCTAAAAATCTTCCTGAAATATGTCTTATCTGACTTCTTTCTATGGATGAATTCAGTTTTTTAATACGCGATCCAACTATAAATTTAGCTGTGTTAGAGGTAAAACCAGTTAAGCGTAATATTTCCTGTAAAGAGGTTGATAAATCCGCATCTAAATAAGCAAGATAGTCGTATTTTTTATTGTCTAATCGCAAAACAGCATGTCTGATAGCTTCTGCTTTTCCAAGGTTTTTTTCCAAGTTAAATACAGAAACGTTTGGAAAGCTTGTTTGTAGACTATTTAATAGAGAGATGGTGTTGTCGGAGCTACCATCGTTTACAAAACACAGGTCTATTTCTTGATGTGATTTTAAAAAAGTATTAAAATCTTCAGTTTGAAATCTAAACTCTTCATTATAACAAGGAATAATTACACAGGTTTTTTGCATACAATAAATTCTACCTTTATTTAGGTTTGTAAAAGTAATTAGTTACGTTTTAATAGTATTAAATAATTTTTCAATTTATGAAATTTGAACCAAACTTAAAAAGGAACGAATTTTGATGCTAAAGTACAATAATTAGAAGTCTGTTTATAATTATAACATAATTCTAACGTTATAAAATGAAGATTGAATTATCTTTGGTTTTAATTGAAAAATCGCATCTATGAGTATCCATAAAATTTTAATTTTATTTATTGCTTTCAGCATTAACTTAAATGTTTTTAGTCAGGAATCTGCTATTTATACCAATCATTTGGCAGACTATCAAAAAGCCTTGGCTTTGTACGACAACCAGCAATATGCTGCTGCTCAATCTTTATTTACTAAAATACAGAAAACGGCCGAAACCGAAGTATTACAGTCAGATTGTGCTTTCTATATAGCCAACTGTGCTGTGCGATTAAATCAGCTTAATGCCGATCAGTTAATGGAGAATTTTGTTAATGATTATCCAACGAGTACAAAGCGGAATTCTGCCTATGTAGATGTAGCAGAATATTATTTCAATAACGGGAAATTTGCTTACGCTAAAAAATGGTACGATAAGGTAGATGAAAACTCCTTAGCTAGAAATGAACGTGAGAAATTCAATTTTAATAACGGATATGTAGCTTTTACCACCAAAAATTTTAAAGATGCTAGAAAATACCTAACTCGAGTTGAAAATTCTCAAAAATACGGATCGCAAGCCAAATATTATATTGGCTTTATGGCGTATGAAAGTGATGATTACAAGCAAGCGAACCAGTACTTTGATCAGGTTAGCGACAATGAAAAGTACAAGGAGAAACTATCTTATTATCAAGCCGATTTAAATTTTAAACTTGGCAAATTTGAAGAAGCTATCAAATTAGCAAAAGAACAATTACCTACAAGTGAGAGAAGTGAGGTGTCCGAGCTTAATAAAATTATAGGTGAAAGTTATTTCAATCTTGGAAAATATGCCGAAGCCATTCCTTATTTAACCGAATACAGAGGGAAACAAGGAAAATGGAACAACACAGATTATTACCAATTGGGTTATGCGCATTACAAGGAAGGTCATTACGATAGTGCCATTTCAGAATTCAATAAAATAGTTGGAGGAAATAATGCTGTGGCACAAAATGCCTATTATCACTTAGGGGAAAGCTATGTGGAATCTGGCAAAAAACAAGAAGCATTAAACGCTTTTAGAAATGCCTCTCAAATGGATTTCGACTTAAAAATTCAAGAAGATGCGTGGTTAAATTATGCCAAAATCAGTTACGAAATAGGTAATCCATACCAGTCGGCGCCACAAGTATTGACTAGTTATTTAGCCAAATATCCAAACTCGGCCTATAAAGAAGAAATAGAAACGCTTTTAATAGACTCTTATATTACTTCTAAAAACTATCAGGAAGCTTTAAAATTATTAAAAGGAAAAAATAGTTTCGAAAATAAAGTTGCTTATCAGAAAGTGGCTTTTTATCGAGGATTGGAGCTATATAACGAGGCAAAGTATCAAGAAGCTTTAGAGATGTTTTCTGGGTCTTTAAAGGAACCTAGAGATGCTAAATTTACAACTAGAGCTACTTTTTGGAATGCAGAAACAAATTATGTTTTAGCAAATTATGGCGAAGCTTTAATTGGTTTTAAGCAATTTCAACAACAAGCAAATGCTTCTAGTACTCCAGAAAATAAGAATATCACCTATAACTTGGCTTACACATATTTTAAACAAAAAAATTATCCACAGGCCATTTCCAATTACAAACAGTTTATCTCAAGTCAGCAAACTGATGACATTCGGTTAAATGATGCCTATTTACGTCTTGGAGATGCACATTTTGTGTCTAGTCAATATGCGGAAGCTATTCAAGCTTATGATGCAGCTATAAAAATAAATAAAGTTGATTCAGATTACGCATTTTTTCAGAAGTCCATAAGTTATGGTTACGAAGGAAAAGCATCAAAAAAGATAGAAGAATTAGAAAACTTCCTTCAAAAATATCCAAAATCTACCCTGAGTGATGACGCCATGTTCGAGTTAGGAAATTCATACGTTAAGGCCAATGATGATGTGAAGGCTTTAAAAATGTATTCTAAACTTCAGGAAGATTACAGAATGAGTACGTTTGTACCAAGATCTATGTTGCGTCAAGGTTTGATTCATTATAATAAAAGCAACAATGAACAAGCGTTGAATTCCTTTAAAACAGTTGCAAAGAATTATCCAGGAACACCTGAAGCCAATCAAGCTGTGGCTACAGCACGATTAATTTATATCGATTTAGGTCGTGTAAACGATTACGCTACTTGGGTAAGGACTTTAGATTATGTAGAAGTTACCGATGCTGATTTAGATAACACGACTTATGAGTCTGCTGAAAAGAAATATATAGACAACAAAACGGATGATGCTATTAAACAATTTAATAGCTATTTAAGTCAGTTTCCTAAAGGATTACATAGTTTAAAAGCTCATTTTTATCTTGCGCAATTGTATGATAAAAAGGGGCTTAAAGAAAATGCGGCTCCACATTATCAACACGTGGCAAATGCAACTCCTAGTGAATTTACAGAGGAGTCTTTAACTAAGGTTTCGCAAATTTATTTGGAAAAGAAAGATTGGATTCAGGCTGTTCCTGTGCTAAATCGTTTGGAGCAAGAAGCTAGTTTTCCTCAGAATGTCATTTTCGCACAATCAAATTTAATGAAAGCCAATTATCAGCTAAATAAATATGCTGAAGCGGTGGCTTATGCTGAAAAAGTTCTTGGTCAAAGTGTCATCGATTCAAAAATTAAAAGTGATGCACATTTAATTATTGCACGCTCTGCTATAAAAACCAAAAACGAAGATCGCGCAAAAACAGCGTATGCCGAAGTAGAAAAAACTGCCACGGGTGAAGCGGCTGCCGAAGCCTTGTATTACAATGCTTATTTTAAAAATAAAGCAGGTAATTATGAAGCATCTAATGAAATGGTTCAACGTTTAGCTAAAAATTATTCTAGTTATAAGTACTTTAGTGCAAAGGGACTGGTGCTTATGGCCAAAAACTTCTATCAATTAGATGATGCATTTCAAGCCACTTATATTTTAGAAAGTGTTATAGAAAACTTTAAAGAGTTTAGCGAAGTGGTCACTCAAGCCCAAGAAGAATTAAGTAAAATTAAAACAGAACAAGCTAAAACTAACGCCTCCATTTTACCAGAGGAGGACAAAGATTAATTTAGTTCTCAGTCTCAGTTTTTTGTATAAATCAACAATCGTCAATAAAACACAATCTATGCGAAAGCACATTCATAAAATTATCCTTTTACTTATAAGTTTACATGTTGGCTCACTTTGGGCTCAAGAAAGAGGAAACGATACTATTAAAACCGATGTTATTCAGGTAATAAAACCATATACACCAACTATTTCAGATGCGTTTAAAGTGAAAGAAACCCCCATTTTAGACGACGATGAAACCACAGCTAAAAAGGACATAGAGTATAATATTTTCTCCTTTCCAGTAGCCTCAACCTTTACTCCTGCAAAAGGAAAGGCAGCTGTTTTAGATAAAGTAAAACCAGCAAAGTTTTATGATAATTATGCCTCCCTAGGTTTTGGAAGTTATACTTCCATTTTAGGAGAAGCTTATTTAAATCATGAGTTAAGCAAAACTGATAATATTGGAGGTTACTTAAGTCATCATTCCTCACAGGGAGGTATTGATAATGCTTTGTTGGACGATTATTTTTACGATACTAATTTAAATGTTAATTTCTCAAGAAAACAAAGAGATTTAAGTTGGAATGTAGAAGGTGGATTCAAGCATCAAGTATTTAATTGGTATGGTTTGCCACAACCTTATTACGATATTACTTCGCCTGAAACGGAATTAGGTGTTAGTCATACTTTTTATGGTGGGAATTTAGGAGGCGACCTAGCTTTTAATGATTCATACTTTAAAAAGGCCCATGTCATGTTCAGACATTTTGGAGACAATTATGGTTCAGGAGAAAATAGATTCTCAGCCGATTTTTTAGCAAATATTCCTATTGCAGATATAGAAATTTCTACCAAAGTGATGTTTGATTTTCTAGGAGGTTCTTTTGATAGAGCGTACGATTTAGATGTAGAAAATAAATATGGGAACTTCAATATTGGTTTGGCTCCAACCTATAGATATACTCAGGACGATTTAACCTTAGATTTAGGTGTTTCCTTGTTTTATTTAAACGACACACAAGCGAGTGAAAATAAGTTCTATATCTATCCAAACATTGCAGCGTCTTATCGTTTAGTTGATGAGGTTTTAATAGCTTATGGGGGAATTAAAGGAGGCTTGATCCAGAATACTTACGAGAACTTTGTTGAGGAAAATAAGTTTGTTTCGCCTACTTTAAATATGAGTCCGACAGATCAGCAATATCATGGATATGTTGGTTTAAAAGGTAAAGTGTCTAATAGTGTAAGTTATGATATTAATGGAGCTTATTACTCTGAAAATAACAAAGCGCTTTTTAAACACAACGAAATTGTTACAACAACTCCAGAAAAAAGCTATCAATATGGAAATTCATTTGCAGTAGCTTATGATAAGGTATCAACCTTTAATATAGGAGGGGAATTAAGTGTAGATGTTAATAGAAATTTCAAGTTAGGAGTAAAAGCAGATTTCTTCGCATACAATACAAGTGATGAAGGTGAAGCGTGGAATTTACCTAGTATCACAGGATCCTTATTTATGGATTATCAAATAGATTCACATTGGTTTGCAGGAGCAAGCTTGTTCTATGTGGGTGAACGTAAAGACCAGGGGTATGAAACCACAGATATTTTATCATTTACCACGATGACTCTAGATGGATATTTCGATGCCAATGCTCATGTTGGATATCGTATAAACGATAAACTTTCAGTATTTGCTAGAGCCAATAATATTGCGAATCAAAATTACCAGCGATGGTTAGATTACCCAGTGCAAAGCATTCAAGTTATTGCAGGAGCAACTTATAAGTTTGATTTTTAAAGGAGGCATGTCATTGCGAGCCTGCCTGTCGGCAGACAGGGATATAACGACGTGTCAAACCGTAAGGTTCAGCGTAGATAATCTTTAACAAAAGCGTTCAAACCAGAACGCTTTTGTTGTTTTAAGTCCACTAAAGAAAACTGTAAAGATCATTCAAATCAATACTAATTTATAATTAAGGGTGTTTTCTCAAGTCCTCGAGAAGACCATAGAGTTGTTTTGTAACAATTAATTTATATTTGTAAAAATAAAATCCAAACACATCATTCATAAAATTGACAAATTCCTATTTACCAACCGTCAATCACAACCAATACTTATGAAAAAACTCTTACTAATTTTCGTTTTCATCTTCATCCTATCTTGTCAGAAAGAAAAGCAACAAGTTGATACTATTGTTATCAATGCCCAGGTATATACGGTAAATACAAACTTCGATAAAGCTGAAGCTTTTGCTATAAAAGATGGTAAGTTTTTCCAAATAGGAAGCTCAAAAGAGATACAAAACAAATTTAAAGCGGATACGATTATTGATGCCCAAGGAAAGCCTGTGTTTCCGGGGTTTATAGATGCACATTGTCATTTTTATGGTTTAGGAACGAATCTCCAAAAAGTAGATTTAAGAGGCACGACTAGTTTTGAAGAGGTAATGAAGCGGGTGTTGGATTATCAAAATGAAAAGCAAACCAATTTTATTATTGGTCGTGGATGGGATCAAAACAATTGGGAGGATAAGACCTTTCCAAATAAAAGATTGTTAGATGCATTATTTCCAAATACACCCGTAGCTTTAACCCGAATTGATGGTCATGCTTTGTTGTGTAATCAAGCCGCTTTGGATTTAGCCGGAATTACTAAGGACATGAAAGTAGAAGGAGGAGAAGTCGTACTTAAAGATGGGGAGTTAACCGGTGTTTTAATCGATAATCCGATGAAGTTAGTTTATGATGTTTTCCCTCAACCAGACAAAAACTTTCAAATAGGCGCTTTATTAGATGCTCAAAAAATATGTACAGATTTAGGTTTAACAACTGTTTCAGACGCGGGATTAAATAGAGATGTGATCGAGTTAATAGATAGTTTACAACAATCAGGTGATTTGCACATGCGCGTGTATGCCATGATTGATAACTCTGAGGAAAACCTAAATTACTATTTAACAAAAGGTAAAATTAAAACCGATAGGTTGAATGTGCAATCGGTTAAAGTATATGCCGATGGTGCTTTAGGCTCACGTGGAGCTGCTTTAAAAGCTCCTTATTCTGATAAAGAAAACCATTTTGGCGCTATGGTGATTGGATTAGATGATTTTAAGAATTTAGCTGCAAGACTTGAAGCGTCTAATTTTCAAATGAATACTCACGCCATTGGCGATTCTGCCAACAGAGTCGTTTTAAGTACCTATGAAAAAGCTTTAAAAGGAAATAAAGATAGACGTTGGAGAGTGGAACATGCTCAAATAATTACGGGCGAAGATTTTGAGGTTTTTAAAAATGAAAACATCATTCCATCTGTGCAGCCAACTCACGCTACTAGCGATATGTATTGGGCCGAGGATAGATTAGGGGCTGAGCGTATAAAAGGAGCTTATGCTTTTAAATCGCTTTTAAATGCCAGTGGAAATGTGGCTCTTGGAACTGATTTTCCTATAGAACATGTTAGTCCGTTTTTAACTTTTTATTCAGCAGTATCTAGGCAAGATGTTTCAGGTTACCCAGAGAAAGGCTTTCAAATAGAAGAAGCTTTAACTCGAGAAGAAACTTTAAAAGGAATGACTATTTGGGCTGCTTATGCCAATTTTGAAGAAAATGAAAAAGGGAGTATTGAGGTTGGAAAATTTGCCGATTTCATTATTCTAGATCAGGACTTAATGACTACAGATTTGAAAAACATTCCAAGCACAAAAGTTCTACATACTTTTATTGATGGGAAAAGACAATAACTTGTAGTAAGACCTTGATTTGAGTCCTTTTAATTTTAAGAAGGTAATTTTAGCCATTATGCTGTTCTTGAAGCATCCTCGTAGATGAATGGTAGAATAATGCTAGACTGGCTTCCAAGTTAAATGGGTGCTAATACAATCTGGCTAAATAATCAAAATGCTCGCCATCCATTACTTTTTCACAGGATAAGCCAACACTCTCGCACGCAAATTTCAAGTTGTCAAAATCTAGGTAGAGCCACTTCATCGGATTTTCATCTTCATTTTTATAGCTTAGAAAATAATCCAATTCGCCATAATAATTCGCATTGGTATCAACCCAAAGTCCGCCATCTTCATCTTCGTACATATATTTTATGTCAGAAGAATCTATAAGGATTTGTGCGTTTGGATTTAAAAGTGATTTTAAGTGTTTTAAATATGTAGCAACCTGAGACAATTCTTGAAAGATGCCTGTGCCATTCATAAGCAGTAAAACCGTATCGAAAGTTTCGGTTTCATTTAAAAGCTCCTTTAATTCAGCTTTTAAAACACCACGTTTTTTGGCAACTTCAATTGCTCCTTTGGAAAGATCGATAGCTTTCACATCCAAACCTTTTTCTTGTAAGTACAAACTATGACTTCCGGAACCACAGCCAACATCCAAGACTTTTCCTTTAGAAAGTTGCAAGGCTTTTTGTTCTAATTTAGGCATGTCGTTAAAATCTCTGAAAAGGTAGGGAAGCGGGAGCTCATCTTCGTCTGAAATATTAGTAGAAGTGATTATGTCTTCTGTATAATTATCATTTTGATAATCAAGTAGTGCTTTTCCAAACAGGTCTTTTAATTCCAAAGGCTTACAGTTTATTGTTAAGTTGAATTTTTATTGTTTTGTAGGGTTCTGGTTTTTGTACTTTAAATCCAAAATAGAATTTCTTTCAAAACTCTTCAAAGATAAGAATTAAGCGAATTAAACCTTCATTAGTAATTTTAAAAATTATAAGTTAAATCAGACTCTATTTATCCTGTTTTTAGCGCTGAAATTCACAAATTCTAATTGAGAAATCGGATTTGTGATGGATAAATTTTAGAATTCATTCTTTTTAGTATATTTAATCAAAAATTTTATCAGTGGAAACCCTTTATCATTATTTCGAAACTATTCCAAGCTTACATAGAGGGCTGCTTCTTGCCGGAGGTATTACCTTGTTTTGGTTGATGGAAGGTGCTTTGCCTTTGTTTAAGTTTTCGTATAAGAAGTGGAAACACGCTTGGCCAAATCTTTTTTTTACTGCTACCACCATCCTGATCAATTTCGGATTAGCCTTTTTATTATTGTTTTCAGCCGATTGGGTAAAAGCCAATAATTTTGGAATTATTAATTGGTTGCCAAGCATGCCACTGTGGTTATATGCCACTTTAGGGGTTTTATTACTTGATTTTTTTGGAGCTTATTTAGCGCATTACGTCGAGCATAAAGTAAAACCTTTATGGATGATTCATATCGTACACCATACGGATCATTATGTTGATACAACAACTGGAAATAGACATCATCCTTTAGAAAGTATTATTAGGTTTACTTTTACTCTTATGGGAGTTTTTGTAGTAGGTACTCCTATTGCTATTGTGTTTATGTATCAATCACTATCCGTAGTTTTTACTCAATTAACACATGCTAATATTAAAATGCCTAAAAAGGTGGATAAAATGATAAGTTACTTGTTTGTGTCGCCAGACATGCATAAAATTCACCATCATTACGTGTTGCCTTATACGGATTCTAATTATGGGAATATATTTTCTATTTGGGACAGGCTACTTGGAACCTATATGGAATTAGATAGGGAGAAGTTGGTTTATGGTGTAGATGTTTTTCCAGATGAAGTTAGAAATGGCCAAATTAAGGAACTTTTAAAGCAGCCTTTTCAAAATTATCAAAAACCAACCATTCTTCCAGATAAGGACATACTTGAAAATACTCAATAACCGTACGGTTTTGGCGTTTAGTACTGTATGTTTTATATAAATTATAAGGAATATAGTTTGAAATCACTTTTAATAGCTATTTGTTTGGTGGTTTTTACTAGCTCTGTTTTTTCTCAGGCAAGTTTTGCTAAACTTGAAAAAAACAGGAACAACCTAGCAAAAGGATTATATCACGAACTGAATAGAGCAAAGGATACTTTATTATTAAAAAGTAATTTAGAAATTTCACAGGTGTATTCTTTAAATTCAGAGAATGAAAGGGAAATTGATATGTACCTAAATTCTAGAGATATAAAAATCCCGATTTCCAATTTATCTTCAGGAAAACACGTTGTCATTGTAAATCAGAGTCCTAAGAAAATTTTGTTTGTTATACATGTTTTTGGGGCTGGACCTTTAATGGCAATCGATGATTAAATTCTTCATGTTGTAAGAAGTACTTTACTTTAAATCCTTAGGTGTTATTTCGTTTAAATACATAAAAAACAGATGATTAGTGTGTTTTTTAGCGTTTTATCTAATTTAGTACTTGTCTTGTCGAATATGTAATTCCATTTGAATTTTACCATTCTTATTGTTGTATTTTTATGTTGTTCATCGAAGAATTAATTATAGCGAGATAGCATATGTTCAACAAAATTTAGTGATAATGAGAATTTGTAGCTCCAAGGTTTTTATGTTTTTAATAGTGCTGTTTGTACATACGTCCTATAGCCAGGATGTTATTTATTCAGCCATATTTAAAAACGTAAATAAAACAGCTAAAAATTTAAAACACCATCTAAATTATACAGGCGACACGTTATACTTAGAAAGTAAATTTGATTTGAATAAAATTGAAATTATTGGTGATGGTGGTCTTGAAATATATGCCATTAACAATATTACTAAAGCGATTAAAGTTCCTTTAAATGCTTTGCCAACTGGGGATTATACTTTTGCAGTAGTTCAAACGGAAGGTCGTGATGACACATATATTTACACAAAAACCATCATTTTTAAAATTTCTAGATTATTGCCCATAGATAGTGATATCTCTAGAGGAATAAAACCATTAAAAAGCTCAATGAGTTTGGTGTCTAATAATATTCCGATTTTGGATCTAGAGCAAAATAAAATAATTAAGGAGTATCCTGAACTTCAAGTTTTGGCTAGTTCTGAGGATATAAAGTCTATAGATTCAGATCATGAGCTTATTGGTTTACTAACTGATATTGGAACTACTGGATCCTTATCTGCCATAAAAGAAAAAGAGGTCTTAGATGAGAAGCATTTAAGAACCAGAAAAATTGGTAATATCCTAGAACGCAGTAAACCTGTATATTCTAAAGTTTATAACCTAACTGATATTCGTTATGGAAATCATAACATTCAATCTAGAGCTGAGTATCGAAGAAACAATTTACGACCTAATGGTCGACCTTATGATTAACTTCTACTCATAAATTAAATAGTTGGCTCTTAATTTTCTGTAGTTTTCCAAGTCCTTTTGCCAAGTAGATTTAATATCTTTTTCGCTTATCCCGGCTTCAATTTGTTGTTGTAGTTTAGCTGTACCGGCATGTTTGGTGAAGTTTGCGGTATTGAAAACTTTACTTTTATCTGTAGCATGGTTATACGCTTTAATCAACCATTTCAGAGACACTTCATTATTGATGCTTACCGTTTTTAAATCTTCGCCATAACAAAGTACATTTTTATGTTTTGGGTTTTTAGCCCCAAAATTTTCCTTAGGGGTATAACTAAAGGAGAATGAGTTTTTATCTAAAAATGGAGCTCCGTAACGTTGGAACTGAAATTCTGTTCCGCGACCAGCATTTATATCTGTTCCTTCAAAAAGGCCAAGGCTAGGGTATAGTTTTATTGATTGATCGTTTGGTAAATTCGGTGAAGGCCTTATAGGTACGCTATACGGAGTGTTATGGGTGTAATTTTTTACAGGTATCACTGTTATGTTGCATTGTGCATTGTTTTCTAACCATTTTTCACCATTTAACATTTTCGCAAATTCACCAATGGTCAAACCGTGAACCAGGGGAATTGGATGCATACCAAGAAAGCTTTTATGTTCTATTTCAAGAGTTGGCCCATCAATATAATGTCCGTTAGGGTTTGGTCTATCTAAAATAAGAAGAGGAATGTTGGCTTCAGCACATGTCTCCATCATGTAATGAAGCGTAGAAATATAGGTGTAAAATCTTACCCCAACATCTTGTACATCGAAAATCATTATATCGATATCTTTTACAGATTCTAATGAAGGCTTTTTGTTTTTTCCGTAAAGGGAAATAATAGGCAAGCCTGTTTTAGTGTCTTTTCCACTAGCTACTAATTCTCCGGCATCTACAGTTCCTCTAAAACCATGCTCTGGAGAATATACTTTTTTCACATTTACATTTAGTGCTAATAAAGAATCCACTAGGTGAGTATTTTCTGTATGATTTGTGTTTTTAAAAATAACACTGGTTTGATTAGCAACAATACCAACGCGTTTTCCGTTTAGAAGAGGAAGGTAATTTTCGGTTTGATTTGCCCCAACAATTATTGGTTCTATATCCTGTGGAACTTGGGGCTCATTAATTCCGATGTCATTCGGTTTTACTTTTTTTTCTGTTTTGGTACTCGAGAAGTTTCCACAAGAAATGAGTACTAAAACAAATAATAAAAATGTATTTTTGAACTGTATAAATTTTAATTGCATCATTTGAAATTCGAATATTTTATAGCCAAACGCATTATTGATAGTAAAGCGTATAAAAGTAGTGTATCGGCACCAATAATAAAAATTGGTATTGCAGCTATTGCTATTGGAATCATTGTGATGATGATTGCCATTGCTACAGGAATTGGACTTCAACAAAAAATTCGAGAAAAAGTCGTTGCTTTTAATGGGGATATAATAATTTCTAATTTTGATAGTAATAATTCTCAGGAAAGTGGCAATCCTATCTCTATGGATCAGGAGTTTTATCCTGAATTTAAATCGGTTAAAGGAGTCAGCCATATTCAAGCTGTTGCTACTAAATTTGGTATTATTAGAACGGAATCAGACTTTGAAGCTATTATTTTAAAAGGTGTAGGAGCCGATTTTAACTGGAAATATTTTGAAGATTTTTTAGTAGAAGGACGGCTTCCAGATTACTCTAAGGAAAGAAATGAAGAGGTTTTAATTTCTCATTATTTAGCTAACAGATTACGCTTTAACCTAGGAGACAGTTTTACTTCTTTATTTAGAAAAGATGATCCGAATAAGCCACCAAGTATGATTACTTATACTATTGTGGGAGTTTACAGTTCGGGTTTTAAAGATTTTGATGAAACTTATGTGCTTGGAGATTTACGTCACCTTCAACGTTTAAACAAATGGCAAAGTAATGAAACCGGGCATTTTGAGGTTTTTGTAAATGATTATAGTCAACTGAATGAGGTTTTTAATGAAGTTTACCAAAATACGCCCTCCTTATTAAATGTGGTTACTGTAGAGCAGAAATTTGGTTCTATTTTCGAATGGATCAAAATTTTTGTTAAAAACATCTATGCCATAATCGGCGTCATGATTTTGGTGGCAGGCATTAATATGATTACCGCTTTGTTGGTTCTTGTTCTAGAACGTACACAAATGATTGGAATATTAAAAGCCCTGGGTTCTAACAATTGGGCTATTAGAAAGATATTTTTATACAATGCTTCGTATTTAATTACTTTAGGATTGATATGGGGAAATGTGATAGGATTGGGTTTATTGTTTGCGCAAAAATATTTAAAGCTATTTCCTTTAAATCCGGATGTGTACTATGTAACAGAAGCACCAGTTTATATTAGTTTAGGTTATATTCTTGCATTAAATATAGGAACCTTTGTTCTGTGTTTAATTATGTTGTTATTGCCATCTTATATTATAACAAAAATCTCGCCAGTAAAAGCAATTCGGTTCGAGTAAACTTCTTTCAGAAAAAAAATTCAATTGGTAAAACAGCTTGTAATAAGACTCGTAAAAGAGCTTCAAGTTTTTGTATTATCTATTTTAATGAATACTTATGAAATTGTTGCCAATTAATTCTTCGTTAAAACAATTCGTGTATTCGTAGCAAAAACTTACATTTGCAGTTGAAAAAATTTAGTATGGATTACGCAAAGAATATCTTAGAAACCATAGGAAATACACCTTTGGTTAAAATAAATAAATTAACAGAGGATTTACCATGTTTGGTGTTGGCTAAATACGAAACTTTTAATCCTGGGAATTCCGTAAAAGACCGTATGGCATTGACCATGATTGAAGATGCAGAAGCCGATGGACGCTTAAAACCAGGAGGAACAATTATTGAAGGAACTTCAGGAAATACAGGAATGGGCTTAGCTTTAGCTGCCATAGTAAAAGGCTACAAGTGTATTTTTGTTATGGCTGATAAGCAGAGTAAAGAAAAGGTTGATATACTTAAGGCTGTTGGAGCAGAAGTTATTGTTTGTCCAACAGATGTAGAACCATCAGATCCACGTTCATATTACTCTGTTTCGAAACGTTTAGGTGAAGAAATTCCAAACTCTTGGTATGTAAATCAATATGACAACTTAAGTAATTCTAAAGCGCATTACCAAAGTACGGGTCCAGAAATTTGGAAACAAACCGAAGGGAAAATCACGCATTTTGTAGTTGGAGTAGGGACAGGTGGAACTATTTCTGGTGTTGGAAAGTACTTAAAAGAACAAAATCCAAACATTAAAGTATGGGGAATTGACACCTATGGTTCTGTATTTAAAAAATATCATGAAACCGGGATTTTTGATGAAAATGAAATTTACCCATACGTTACCGAAGGAATTGGTGAAGACATTTTACCTAAAAATGTGGATTTCGATATTATTGATGGTTTTACTAAGGTAACCGATAAAGACGCTGCAGTTTACACACAATTATTGGCTAAAAAGGAAGGTATGTTTTTAGGGAACTCTGCCGGAGCAGCTATAAAAGGTTTGTTGCAATTAAAAGAACACTTTACAAAAGACGATGTGGTTGTGGTATTATTTCACGATCATGGAAGTAGATATGTTGGTAAAATGTTTAACGACGAGTGGATGAAGAAAATGGGTTATATAGATTAGTATAACTTAAATTATATTATATAAAAAAACCTGAGCTATTTGCTCAGGTTTTTTTATGTGTATGTTTATGGTAATAGTTATATTATTTATTTAATGGGGCACCAACTGGAACAGCACAGTCGTGTCCTGGTGAACCATGAGGAGGATTTGTTCCTAAGGCATTTTTTACAGGACTTGAAGATCCCTGGTTAATTACAGGTGATGCATTGGTTTTATTATTCAATGGAGCACCAACAGGAATGGCACAGTTGTGTCCTGGCTCGCCGTGAGGTGGGTTCATGCCTGTAGCAGTTTGAGCAGGAGTTGAAGTCGCAGCTGCATTCTCAGAATTACTTTCTGTTGCATTTATTGCTTGTTTTGCAGGTTCTTCTTGTTTTACAGTCTGTTCAGTACTCGTATTTGATTTTTTAGAATCAGATTGATCGCAACTAGAAAATAAAATTAGACTAAAAAATAAAACTCCTAAATAAGTCTTCATAGGTATAAGGTTTTTGTGCCATTATATCCAAATCTTCGTTTAATAATGGCTGATTGTTTAAAGCTGCAAAGATATAACTTTATTAGTCTTTTTCCATATTAACTGATTACTATCGGTTAGTCCTGTCAATCTATGTTATTGAATATATATATTGGTAGTTATTAAAAGGTTTAATTTTTACATTGAATATCAGGAAGATTTATGTGGCTTAAGTGTTTGATTATCTTTTGTTTGTTCTTGTTTTATGTTGTTGTGTTCTCCTTTTGAAAAGATCCAATAAAATTTATTATTTTTAGATTATGCAAGAATCATTTTTACATTATATCTGGCAGTATAAAAAAATGGCGGTTGTAAATTTAACAACTACGCAATTTGAAGCTTTGGATATTGTTTCGGTTGGACAGTATAACACCAATGCCGGACCAGACTTTTTTAATGCTCAACTTAAAATTGGAGAGCAACTTTGGGCTGGAAATGTAGAAGTTCATATTAAATCCAGTGATTGGTTTGTGCACAATCATGAAATTGACCCAGCCTACGATAATGTAATTTTACATGTGGTTTGGGAGCATGATACCGAAATTTTCAGAAAAGATAATTCTATCATCCCAACTTTGGAGTTAAAGCAAGTAGTGAATCAAGGCATTTATAAAAATTATGTCAAACTGATGTCTTCTCAAAACAAATGGATTAATTGTGAATCAGATTTTGGTGAGGTCGATAATTTTGTCTTGGATCATTGGTTAGAACGACTGTATTTTGAACGTCTTGAAAGGAAGTCTAAAACGATAGAAGGTTTACTAATAGATTCTAAAAATAATTGGGAAGCCGTTTTGTTTAAGATGCTTGCCAAAAATTTTGGATTAAAAGTCAATGGTGATGCTTTTTTTAGCTTAGCAAAATCAATTGATTATAATGTGATTAGAAAAATACAAACCGACCAAATGTTGCTTGAAGCTTTGTTTTTTGGTCAGGCAGGATTGTTGGAAGTAGATGCTCAAGATTCTTATTATTTAGAGTTGCGGAAGGCATATCACTTTTTAAAACAAAAGTTTCAGTTGAATCAAGGCCAGGTGTTGCCCATGCAATTTTTCAGATTGAGACCACAAAACTTTCCAACTATTCGGTTGTCGCAATTGGCTTCTCTTTACAGTTCTAGAACCCATCTGTTTTCTCAAATTATTGATATTAATACTAGGAAAGAGTTTTATCAACTCTTCCAAGTAGGAGCTTCTTCCTTTTGGGACTCTCATTATACATTTGGAAAGACATCAAAACCTTCAACTAAAAAAATAGCCAAGCCTTTTATTGATTTACTATTGATAAACACCATCATACCTATCAAATTTACTTATTCTAAATTTCAAGGCAAGGATGTTAATGAAAGTTTGTTGAGCTTAATTCAAGAAATTCCTGCAGAGAAAAATAATATTGTTTCGGCGTTTAATAATTTAAGGAAGCTGTCTCATTCGGCCATGCAATCTCAGGCTTTAGTTCAGCTTAAAACTGAATATTGTAGTAAAAACAAGTGTTTGGAATGCGCCGTAGGTAACGCGTTGATTGTTTATTAAAACCAATTTATAAATATTATGTTTGTTATATTTTACAAGCTTATTTATTAATTATTATAAGTACATTGCCGTATGAATATTTTTTATAAAATCTTACTTTATTTCCAAAAGCATGGATATTACGTTTGTCAGCGCATAGCTGACAGATTGGGGATTAGGGCTAAAGTTGTTAGAACCTCATTTATGTACTTAACCTTTGTAACTCTAGGCTTTGGATTTGCATTGTATCTTTTTATAGCGTTTTGGATGCACATTAAGGACTTGTTGTATACCAAACGCTCATCGGTTTTCGACTTGTAAAACACAAACCATTTGATTCGTTATTGAAGTTAGTTTGTACAGCAGGAAACTATAGATTTAAAATTTTACAATTGTGTTTCAGACCAATTTTAAATTCCATTTGGGCGTGTGTATGGTACGGAAATCAATGGTTTTTGGAGATTAACTATAATATAGACTTAAATTTATTAAATATTTCATAAGCTTTAATTAACATCATATCGAGTTAAATAAAAGTTGAAACTTTAAAAAACCATTTTTTTTTAGCATCTTGCTGTCCATAAAACCAGAAACTAACTAACAATCAATTTTTATGAAGAAATTTCTTCTTTCAATTTTCACATTAATCTTACCAAGTATAATTTTTGCCCAAGACTTTAATGTTGAGGGAATTGTTTCTAACCCTTCCAAAACTATTAATGATGGCGTTGTTACCGTAGAAGTAACAGGAGGCGTAGCGCCTTACACTTATCGATGGAGCAATCAGGCTACTTCTTTAACCTCAAATAGGTCGACAGGATTAACCGAGGGTGTTCCTTATACCGTAGTTGTTACTGATGCTGTAGGTAATTCTAAAACGGCAGTTTTTACGGTTAAAACCGAAGCTATTACTGAGGTTTTTAACGGAGCTATGACGCCTGCTGTTAGTGCCTTAGGTTCTATTTTGTTCTGGGATCCTTTTGCAGCTATTGGAATTTATGATCCTGTAGTTTATGCCGATTCTAAGCGTATAGGAATTCCAAATTGGACGAATGAGGTAGATAATAAATATGAACTTAAAAAATGGTTAAAAGAGGATGGTGTTCATGTTTATAAAGATGAGGCTATTGCTATTATAACTGATAGATCTGGAGGAGAGATAGTCGTTAATTCTCTAGCAAACGGAAAATTAAAACATATAACTAAAGAAGGTGAAGTTATTTATAACTCGGATAACAAAAAGCATGTTATTGAACAAGGTGCGCACTTTTTTGCTGAAATAACCTATGATAAGCCAATAGTTTTAACACACCCTAATGGAGACCCACTTACTAAACCCATTTCGTTTATTGTTATTTGGTTGGTATTAGGAGCGTTGTTTTTTACTATTAGAATGGGCTTTATTAATATTAGAGGATTTAAACATGCCATTGATTTGGCAAGAGGGAAATACGATGATCCTAATGCACCAGGACAAGTAACACACTTCCAAGCATTGGCTACAGCCGTATCAGGAACTGTAGGTCTTGGAAATATAGCAGGTGTGGCCGTGGCCGTTTCATTAGGAGGTGCTGGAGCTACTTTTTGGATGATTGTATGTGGATTGCTAGGGATGTCTACCAAGTTTGTAGAGTGTACTTTAGGAGTGAAATATAGAGACATTCTACCTGATGGACGTGTTTTTGGTGGTCCAATGAATTATCTGCGTTACGGATTAGAAAAAAGAAATATGAAAGGCTTAGGTAAAGTCTTAGCTGGAATGTTTGCAGTTTTAGCTGTAGGAGCTTCATTTGGAGGAGGAAACATGTTTCAAGCCAATCAGTCTTTCGAGCAATTAGCAGGGCAATTTCCTATGTTAGTTGGAAACGGATTTTATTTCGGAGTAATAACAGCTATTTTAGTAGGTGTTGTAATTATTGGAGGTATTAGTAGTATTGCAAAAGTAACTGGTCGTGTAGTACCCATTATGGCTTCTATTTATATTGTAGCAGCTTTGGCGGTTATCATTATGAATATCCAAAATATAGGTCCGGCATTTTCTGCTATATATGAAGGAGCATTTAGTCCGTCAGCTTTAAAAGGAGGCGTTATTGGGGTATTGGTAGTTGGTTTCCAACGTGCAGCGTTTTCAAACGAAGCTGGTGTAGGATCTGCAGCTATTGCACACAGTACAGCAAAAACGAATCATCCACCTTCAGAAGGATTTGTGGCCCTGTTAGAGCCATTTTTAGATACCGTTGTAGTTTGTACATTAACAGCATTGGTATTAATTTTTACAGGAATGCATGAAGTAGAAGGTATGGCAGGTGCTCAATTAACCTCTGATGCTTTTGGAAGTCAGATTTCTTGGTTCCCTTATGTTTTAGCTTTAGCAGTGTTCTTATTTGCTTTTTCAACTATGATTTCCTGGTCTTATTACGGAATGAGAGCTTGGACTTACTTATTTGGAAAAAGTAAAAAAGTTGAGTTTATTTATAAAATGTTATTCTTAGTGTTTGTGGTGATAGGAGCATCCGTAAGTTTAGGAGCTGTGTTAGACTTTTCAGATATGATGATTCTTGCTATGTCCTTCCCAAATATTATAGGATTGTATATTATGTCTAAAGAAGTTAAATTTGATTTAGATGCTTATACTAAAAAGTTAAAAGCCAATCTGCTTTTTCGAAAGCCGGTGGTAGAAAAGAAATAAATTATTATGAAAAATTTAAAGTCCCATTTCACGTTTTCAAAAAAACAACGGAGTGGGATTTTTTTATTGATACTCATTATAGTGACCTTACAGGTTCTTTACTTTTTTGTAAGTTTTTCTTCTAAGGATGTTCAAATAAGTCCAAACGAATTAGAGGTTTTTCACAAGGAAATCGATTCTCTTCGTCAGGTTGAAATTGAAAATAGAAAACCAAAAATGTATCCCTTTAACCCAAATTATATCACAGATTATAAGGGGTATACTTTAGGTATGACTAATGAAGAAATTGATAGGTTATTAGAATTCAGAAAACAAGATCAATGGATTAATTCAGCTAAAGAGTTTCAACAGGTCACTCAAGTGTCCGACTCGTTATTACATGTACTTTCGCCCTATTTTAAATTTCCTGATTGGGTTACTAACCCGAAACCAAAAACCGATTTTTTACTTAAAAATACCAATCAGCCAAAAACCTTCGAACAAAAACAGGATTTAAATACGGCTACAGCATCACAATTACAAAAAGTTAATGGTATTGGCGAAGCTTATTCCAAGCGGATTATTGCTTACCGGGATAAGTTTGGTGGTTTTATTGCAGATGTTCAGTTGCAGGAGATTTATGGATTATCACCAGATGTTATTGAAAGCCTTAAAGAGCACTTCACAGTAAAAACTCCAAAACAGGTTGATAAAATTAGTTTAAATTCCGCCACACTCGAGCAGTTAGTTACTGTTCCTCATATAGATTATGAAATTGCTCATCATATTTTAGAACAACGAACTTTAAGAGATGGATATTATTCTATGGACGAATTATTAAAAGTTAAAAGCTTTCCCTCTAACAAATTCGAGATAATTAAATTATATTTGAAGCTTAATTAATAAAGAAAATAAGGTATGAATAGTATGTACTTCACGGAAGAACATCAGATGTTTAGAGAAAGTCTTAAAGATTTTTTACAGAAAGAGGTAGTTCCGCATATTGAAAAATGGGAAAAAACCGGAACGGTAGAACGTTTTATTTGGAAGAAATTTGGAGATATGGGATTCTTTGGCTTGGCCTATCCTGAAGAATATGGTGGAATGAATCTAGATTTATTTTACACAGTAATCTTTTTAGAAGAACTTCAAAAAATAAATTCAGGTGGTTTTGCCGCAAATATGTGGGCTCATGCTTATTTAGCAATGACTCATGTTAATAAAGAAGGGAGTCATGAAATAAAAGAAAAATATTTAACCCCAAGTATTTCTGGAGATAAAATAGGTTGCTTGTGTATTACAGAACCTTTTGGAGGAAGTGATGTTGCAGGAATGAGAACCACTGCCGTAAAAAAAGGAGATACCTATGTAATTAATGGCTCAAAAACTTTTATAACTAATGGTGTTTATAGTGATTATTTAGTGGTTGCAGCCAAAACAGATCCAGATGCAGGCCATAAAGGCATGAGTATTTTTATTATGGATAGAGATACTCCTGGAATTTCTGCAACTAAGTTAGATAAATTGGGATGGAGAGCTAGTGATACAGCCGAAATTGCTTTCGATAATGTTGTTATTCCAGCGAACCAACTTATGGGTGAAGAAGGAAAAGGTTTTCCATACATTATGCAGCACTTTGCTTTAGAAAGGCTGATTATGGGAATTAATGCCCACGCCAGAGCGGAGTATGCTTTAGATTATGCCAAACAATATATGAGCGAGCGTACAGCTTTTGGTAAAACGATTAATACCTTTCAAGCTCTTCGACACAGGTTCGCCGAACTGTATGCAGATATGGAGGTTTGTAGGGAATTTAATTATTCCGTAGCTTACAGACTTAATAAAGGTGAGTATGTTGTGAAGCAAGCAACCATGTCTAAATTAAAATCGACTAAAATGGCAGATGAAGTTATTTATGACTGCCTTCAATTTTTAGGAGGTTATGGCTATATGGAAGAGTATCCTATGGCACGACTGCTTCGCGATAGTAGATTGGGACCAATTGGTGGGGGAACCTCAGAAATACTTCGCGAAATTTTGGCTAAAATGCTTTTAGACGATAAAAACTATAAACCTGCTACCTAATTTTTAAGTCATTAATTTTATGAAGTCTCAACATATCAAGCGTATTTTCGGAGCCCTTGTGCTTATTTGTAGTTTTTCGACATTTTCACAAACTGAGTTAAAAAACTCGGTGTTGGATGCCGAAACCTTTCTGCCTTTAGAAAGTGCGAGTGTGTATGTTGCAAACACAACCATAGGAACTATTACCAATACCGACGGAAAGTTTGTTTTAGTAGTGCCAGACCGATATAAAAGCGATACGTTAGTTGTATCTTCTATAGGTTTTAAAAGTTATAAGGTTAAGGTAGATGAATTTGATAGCACTTTTGATGTCTATTTAGAGCCAGATGTAGCTTCTTTGGATGAAATTTTGCTCGTTGCAGATTCAAGACCCAAAACAGGGAACGATATTATGCTTCGTGCATTGGAAAGGCTGCCAAATAATTTGCCAGACTCTGCTTATATTGAAAAAGGCTTCGTAAGACATAAAGAACGTAACAAAAAGGAATTTAAATGGCTCGTAGAGGGGGCAATAACCCTCTACGATTCCAGCTATCAAACAAACACTTCCAAGTTTCTTAAAGTTAATGTGGATGAGGTTAGGAAAAGTTACGACTTAAGAGACATAGACAGTTTGTTGACGTATACAGCCTACCTAAAAGACAAATCCAATAACAGAAATCTAAAATCTAGCAATTTAAGAAGAGATACCATTAAAACAGCTTCCTTGGTAAAAGCCATTAAATGGAATGATACTAGAATTAACGGTTTGGAGAATTTGTTTCAAGGAAAATTAAACCTTATTAGAAATTCTAATAAATCAAATGGCTTATTTAACGAAAATATGTTAGATCAGCATTTATTTTCTTTAGACACCGT
Organism: Xanthomarina sp.; assembly: GCF_035306605.1. Lineage (NCBI taxonomy): Bacteria > Pseudomonadati > Bacteroidota > Flavobacteriia > Flavobacteriales > Flavobacteriaceae > Xanthomarina > Xanthomarina sp. The sequence goes on from NZ_DATGNR010000006.1 coordinate 46,463, forward strand.
TTTGGTTGATAACAACAGGAAAATTTATAAAATTAAAATTTCTGAAGGAAAAGATTATATCAATTTAGAAACTAAAGGAATTTACAATGATGGGTATAAGGCGAATGGCTGGGTTTATGTTTATTGGGATACCTATGCTATTAAAAGAATAGAGTACGAGTTAATTGCGGCCTCTAGTGCTCAAAAAAGCAGAAGCAAAACCCTTTTTGGAACCCAAACAAACCATAAGTTAGTCATTAATTATATGGAGTATCAAGATAAAATGTACCCAAGCTATATTTATTACGAAACTCCAAAACTTGTAAATGTTGGTTCAAGAACAGGAACGAATACCAAAGGCGAAGAGCTTGAAAGTAATCCGGAAGAACGATATTATTATACCGTTCAAGAAATCTTGTTTACCGAAATTATTTTAGACAAGGAGCAAATCAATGCGGCTTTAAATAGTACTTGGAACCCTGACATCTTTATGTCTAGGCCATACAATAAAGACTTTTGGAAAAACTACAACACCTTATTGGAGAGTGAAGAAGAAGAAAAGCTTATTCAAGACTTAACTAAGCGTTCTTCCTTGTATAAAGAATAAAAGGAACTCTTAAAAAAACATAACAATAAAAAGCTGTTAATCAGTGTTTTATTGCGTGAAGGGTCCTTGGTTTTTAGAATAGAATAAAACTTTATAATAATTTTTAAATTTTTGGTTGTCCATTCTAAAATAGTTTTTATATTTGCGCCTTGAAATTCTAAAAGAGAGGAGGTTAAGACACTATGTTAATAATACCAATTAAAGAAGGAGAAAATATAGATAGAGCGTTAAAGCGTTACAAGAGAAAGTTTGATAAAACTGGAACTAAACGTGCATTACAAACTCGTAAGCAGTTTGATAAGCCTTCTGTTCTAAAAAGAGCACAGCATCAAAAAGCGCAATATATCCAACGTTTAAGAGATCAAGAGAATATCTAATCTCGATATTTGTTAAATCCAAATTAAATCCTGTTTAACCATAGCTAAAGCTGAGGTTAACAGGATTTTTTGCGTTAAACAGTTTGCTTCCTTTTTTATTCTATATATTTACGTAACTATACACTTTTATTATGTCTTTTAAAGCATTTATAGATTACTTGTTACTTGAGAAGAACTATTCTAAGCTCACTATAAAAGCGTATCAGAAGGATTTAAGCGAATTTTCAGACTTTATTAAATTAGAATTTGATCAGGATTCAATAGACGGTGTAAATTATCCACAAATTAGAAGTTGGATTGTAAGTTTGGTAGAAAAAAACATTTCTAATAGAAGTGTTAATAGGAAAGTTTCGGCATTAAATTCCTATTATAAGTTCTTATTGAAAATTGACCGTATTCAAGCGAATCCCTTAGCAAAACACCGAGCTTTAAAAACCAGTACAAAAATCCAGGTTCCATTTTCGGAAAATGAAATTACCACGGTTTTAGAAGAGCTTTATTTTGAAAATGATTTTGAAGGAATCAGAAATAAATTAATTATCGAGCTCTTCTATTCTACAGGAATTAGAAGAATTGAATTGATAGATTTAAAGCTAAAGGATGTCGACTTTTCTAATCAAACTCTAAAGGTTTTAGGCAAAAGAAATAAAGAACGATTTGTACCCTTATTGCCAAAAGTTATAAATTCCATAAAGATTTATTTAGAACACAGAAATAAATTAGAAACTGTAACTGATTCAGAGGCTTTGTTTTTAACAAAAAAAGGAGTTAAAATTTATGAAACACTTGTTTACCGAATAATTAATGAGTATTTTAGTTTAGCATCTAGTAAAGTAAAAAAGAGTCCTCATATATTAAGGCATTCGTTTGCAACTCATTTACTAAGCCAAGGTGCAGATTTAAATGCTGTTAAAGAGCTTTTAGGACATTCGAGCTTAGCTGCAACCCAAGTTTATACTCACAATAGTATATCTGAATTGAAAAAGGTGTACCTAAGCACGCATCCAAGAAGTAAAAAGTAAAACAGTACAATCTATTGTATAACCAAAAACAAAAGAAGTATGAAAGTAAACACGCAATCAGTCAATTTTACTGCCGATAAAAAATTGATAGACTTTATTCAAAAGCGTATGGATAAGTTAGATTTATTTTATGACAAAGTAATTAGTTCAGATGTTTATTTGAAAGTAGAAAACACTAGCGATAAAGAAAATAAAGTTTTTGAAGCTCGCGTAAATGTTCCAGGAGATAGTTTGGTAGTGAAAAAGCAATGTAAAACGTTTGAAGAGGGAGTAGATATGGCCGTAGCGTCATTAGAACGACAACTTAAAAAACGAAAAGAGAAATTAAGAGCACATTTATAATAAATTTTTCAGAAAAAATGTTTTGAAAAAGAAAATAAATATATACATTTGCAGTCCGTTAGAAATAGCGGGCTTTTTTTTGTGTTAAAAAAGGTTTAACAAGCCGATGTAGCTCAGCTGGCTAGAGCAGCTGATTTGTAATCAGCAGGTCGTGGGTTCGAGTCCCTCCATCGGCTCTTAAGTTTCCTGAGAAAGTCAGGAGTCTCAAAATAAAATACATTTTGAGAAAGTTCATTAAAAAACTGAGGTTTTGGGGAGATACTCAAGCGGCCAACGAGGGCAGACTGTAAATCTGCTGACTACGTCTTCGCAGGTTCGAATCCTGCTCTCCCCACAAAATTTTCAAAATAGGTTGTTGTAAAAAAAAAACTTGTTCTGAAAATTAATTAAAAGTTTAATAAGCTGTTGTTCTTATTAAATATGCCAAGTTGAAACAAGGCTGTTTAATTGAAATATTGAAAACCTTTCATTATTCTAAAACAAAAGATTCTGTTTTACGGAGTTTAAGTTCGGGAAAAAATGATAAATGCGAGAGTAGCTCAGTTGGTAGAGCGTCAGCCTTCCAAGCTGAATGTCGCCGGTTCGAACCCGGTCTCTCGCTCAAAAATTACCTGCGAAGGCAGGGTTCTTGCAAAATTTAAAGTAAGAATAAACACTTTGCGCCGGTGTAGCTCAGGGGTAGAGCGTTTCCTTGGTAAGGAAGAGGTCACGAGTTCAATTCTCGTCATTGGCTCTTTTAAAAAGCTAGATTAAAATAGAATACACTAATAATATTATATAACTAAGATTAAATTATTTAAAACATGGCAAAGGCAACTTTCGATCGTTCAAAACCACACTTAAATATTGGTACAATTGGACACGTAGATCACGGAAAAACAACCACGACTGCAGCTATTACAAAAGTATTAGCTGATGCAGGTTATTCAGAAGCAAGATCATTTGATCAAATTGATAATGCTCCAGAAGAAAAAGAAAGAGGTATTACA
>NZ_DATGNR010000007.1:0-12065 GCF_035306605.1 Xanthomarina sp.
GTTAGTGATATATTAAAAAAAACAGATAACTCAATAGCTTAATACAACAGTCGGAAATTCGAAACAGCGACTTAAAATCTGAAAGTAGATAACAAAACATTTAAAAAAAATTATGAAAAAAATTTTAAGTTTATTTTTTGCCTTAACTATTATTTTAGTTTTAAATTCATGTTCAAATGATGATAATGATGACAATGGAAGTGCAAATAATTCACAAATTGTTGGAACTTGGGGTACTGAATGGAATGACGGAAATGGTATTTCTGTTCATCCAAAATTCACATTTATGAGCAATGGAAATGTAAAATATTACACTTATCCAAGTGGAGGTGGACCTGAATTGGAAGAAATTGGAACTTACAATTTAAATGGAGAAATACTAATTATGGAATTTCCTGAAACTGTATTTTTTAAATATAAAAACAAAATAACTTTTGTAACCGATACAGAGTTAGAATTTGTACAAGTCATTGAAAACGGTTTTGACTCTTGGAGTGCTGAAACTTACTTTAAAACAGACGACCCAAATTTAAATTAATAAACCTATTACAATTAACAAAAAAGCAAAACCCCTCTGTCTTTTATATTCTATAGTTTTCCCAGTGCAAAGATGAATTTCGCCCAAACCAATAAGTATCTAAAGACCATAAATCTCAAAACGTGAATTCCTACTATGAAAATAATTATCCCTAAATTACAACCTCAAAACAAACCAAACACAAACAAAACATCGATATAATAGGAAGAAACTCCTGAGGGTGTTTATACAATTGTTAGCGGTAATTTGAGCCCAAATCTAAATGAGAGAACAAATAACAGTCGATAAAGCAATAAATAGAGGACATTTGATTGTGAATATACCTGTGTTTATTACAATTATTGGCTGTCCAGCTTTAGCCTTATATTTATCAAAACAGAATTTAATTCCTGGTTGGGGAATTGGAATAGCTTTCTTAATTGGTTTTGTTTTAGCTTGGATAATTTGGAGCTTTATGATAACTAAATGGAGAATTTGGGCTTTTGAAAATGTTAGAAATGTTCACGAATTAAAGAAAAGAGCAATTCAAGAAAAGCTGATATGGAGGGACGGAAATATTTTTTAAAAAACAGAATTAAGGGATGAAAAGGACAAATTAAAACTCAAAGAACTCGAAAAGAAATTTGAAAAAGAGGACGAATATAAAGAAGACTATACAGTTCCTTCTTTAACGAAAATTCATTATTCAAAAACAACAAACTTTATCGAAATGGGAATAATGCTTCTTTGCCTTGGGCTTGGTGTCTATTTAATAATAACATCTGACAGTTATATAAAAGGAACAATATTTAGTCTAATTGGAGGGTATTATGCAATAAAAGAGTTTAGACAAGCAACGAATAATGATACACAAATTACTCTTTGTGATAAAGGAATTCGAACAGTAAATGTTGAATTTAAAAATTGGAATGAAATTAAAAATGAAGAAGTAATTTATATTAATACAGGAAAAAGGCATGAAGCGTATTTATATTATAAATTCAAAGGTGGTTCTGAAAAAATAAAAATTGGAGACTTCGATAAAACCCCAAAAGAAATGGAAAATTTATTGAAAACATATAGAATTAGGAATAATAAAAACTAACCCCAATCGAGTAGACGGCTCCGTCCCTAAATAGGAACGGAGTGCGCATCTCACACCACCGAACGTTCGGGTCTCGTATACGGCGGTTCACCAAATGGAAGTTTGCTTATTGCTAATGTAATCCAACAAATCACTAAAGCTAATAACAAGTAAATTACATTAATCTTACACCAAGCTACCTCTATAACTATCCTAAAATATTAGTCCAGATCTTGCTGAACTGCCCCCAAAAAGTTAGACACTATTTGAGGGTGTTTTTATGGAAAGAAAAGTCAAGTACAACAACGTTCAAACTCCCCACAACACAAAACTCAGTATTCTCGCTTGACCTCGCTTCAGCCTATCCAAAGCTCAAACCCCTCCATCTTTTGTGTTGTATAGTTTATCCTGAGCCTAGTCGAAGGGAGCCCCACTGCATAGTTGTTTATTACATAATTACACATATTCACTAGTCTGAATCAATCCTTCTATTTAACTGACACAAAATGAAAGATTATTGAATATAGATGACTTTTTCACCCACATCGATGGAATCATTATACCTAAACGGACGTTTCGTACCTGAACTGTCTACAATAACCAATGGTAACAACGCTTTATTTTCTGAGTCTTGAGATTTAACCCAATCGCGTGTATCGATTTTTTGAGTCATTGTAATTTCAACTTCTCTATAGTTTGAGTCTTGTATTTTTTGAATCCATGGCTGTATATCCACTTTACCAGAAAATAAAGTGGAAGCAGATACCGAACTCAAAAGGTTAATGCTACCTCCTTCTCCTTTATTGGGTGAAATCACAATAAATTTTTCAGGTATAAATAAGGTGTCATAGACAAACTGAGCGGCCAACAAGTTTATTTCATTATTTACAGTTAGTGCTATAAACGTTCTAAAATCTTTAACAGCAGCTTCGTTTAGTGTAGATTCCTCTAGAATATTACCATGAATACAGTCAAACCCTTGGCTTTTAGCATCTTCACAAATACCTTTGTTAGCATCTATAAAAATCACTTTATTTGCTTCTGCTAAATGCTTTCCTAATAATAGAGCTAGTGGATTAGCTCCTAATATTACATGCCCTTGTCTAGAGAATTGCTTAACCAATTCGCCGCGCTTTTTTAACCAATTTGTTGTCCAAGTTAAAAGAACCGGAACAGAGAGTGTTGTCAAAATGGCCATAAAGACAAGAATGGAAAAAATTTCTTGACTAATGATGCCTTTCTGTAAACCTATACCTGCAATAACAATTTCTACAGCTCCTCGCCCATTCATTCCTGTTCCTACAGCTAATCCTTCTCGCCAACCATTGCCACTCGGTAAGTAAAATAAAACCGTACCTAGTATTTTTCCGGCAAAGGCGACACCAACAATTAATAGTAACAGCTGTAAATCTGTTTTAAAAACATCTAAAGTAACATGGAAACCTGCGGTAACGAAAAATATGGGAGCCATAAAACCTATGGACACATCATGAAAAACACGTGTTATGTCTTTAGTTATTTTTTCCTGAAAAACGCCGTCCTTTATAAACACACCAGCAGCAAATGCCCCTAAAATACCATGTAAACCTACAAGTTCTGCTAACTCCGAAAGACCAAAAACTATAAGAAGTAGCAAGGTAAAATAGGTGGTTCGGTTTTCTATATGTCTACTTGCCATCCATTTGCCAATTCTAGGAAGTATATAGAGTCCAAAAGCCGTAGCAAAGGCAAAAAACAGGATGATTTTACCAGCGATTAATAAAATTTCAGACATATTTACAGCCCCAACATCCATAAAACTAGATAATCCAGCAAAAATGATTAAGGCCAAGGTGTCTGAAATTAAAGCTCCTGCCATTAAAACATAAGCAATGCGTGTGTCTAATAACCCCAAGTCAACAAGAATCCGACTTTTGGTTGCTAAAGAGGTAACTCCAACCGCAATACCTACAAATAGACCGGCCATACTTGTACCACCAGTTAGTGTGACCACATAATAACCCAAACCAAAAGGCACGACAAAACCTCCAATTGCGGCAAGAAGTCCTGCCCAAGAAGCTTTGCCTAAATCTTTAAAATTTATTTCCATGCCTATATAAGCCATAAGCAGAATTACACCTGCTTCAGAAATAATAACTAAAGTGCTTGAGATTTCTACAAGACCAAGTAGAGAAGGACCGATTAAGACACCCACTAAAAGCTCTCCTAAAATGGCAGGATATCCAATGCGATTAATTAAGGCTCCTGCTCCCCAAGCCGCCAGCAGTACAATGAATAAGTTTAAAATATCAAATCCTTCCATGGAATTGGTGTTTAATTGTAATGATAAAACTTATTAAATATCGGTTTTTTTTTCGGAATCTCACTAATACTTGCTTATTAATCAGCATATAAGCTATGGCTAGAATGTTCATACTTTGGAAATCCTGCCATTTCCCTAAGCCATTTTTTATTTGGAGAGGTTCGTGCTAAATCACGCCACTGCCATATACATCAACGTACCAAATCATCCCCTACAACAATGCAACCCACTTCCCACACACACTACATATTCAACCACCTCCCCTTCACCAATCAGCAAAAAACAAACCATAATACACGGCAACCACAAAACCACAACCTCAAAATCTGTTAACCAAAACAGACAAGATCAGGTCAAATTCCACCGAAATCCATTAAATTAGGATACATATAACAAGATGTAGCACATTCTCTAATTTCTACTAATTTATAATTTCATATCTTTACAACTAATTAATAATCAATTAAATACAAGATTATGAGAACAAAATTAATATTTGTAATGATTATAATTTTCGGAATTGTAATTACGAGCTGTAAAGAAAAGGTAGAAAAAGTGGAAGTTGCAGAAGTAAAAATAGATTTGATTAATGATGAGTTTCCTGAGGCAAAACAAGAATTATTGGATACCTGGGATGACATTGTTCAAAGTCTTAAAGACGGAGATATGGACAAACTAATGGCATTCCATGCTTATAGTCCAAAGTTTACTGAATTTAAAAATGGAGCACCACGCAATGGAAGTAAGGCAAATGAAGCGTTTGAACGCAATACATTTGGAGCTGTTACCGAAGTTATTAAATTCGACACTAAAGATATGTTAGTTGCGGTGTATGGTGATGTAGCAAATGTAACTTTTCATTCTGATTTTCATCTCAAGTTTGGTGAAGACCTTGTTGTTGTAAACGACCAAATTTCGTTGTTATTCGTGAAGACGGATAAGGGATGGAAAATCGTGAGTGAACATCATTCCCCTCTGAAAAAAGAAAAAAGTTAAAAGCGTGCAACAACAAAGTATTGTGGTAAAAAAAATAAAAAGGCATCTCTAAAAGTAGCCACTATTCGCAATCCGACAATGAGTACTATTTCACTAAATTACTCGCCGAACCACTCAATAAACAAGCACAGTGAATTGGCGAAGCAAACCGCATCCATACAGGTTAGGCACAATTAAAAAAAATCACCTAATGCTTTTACATCACGTGATTTTTTAAAGAGAGCTTTCAATATAACTCTTAGTTTTTAGCCGTACTAGGTTTGTTTTCATACAATTTTGCTAAACTAAAAGCTGCGATAGCCATGACGATATCTCTTACAGCAACATCTACAAAACGCCAACTAAAAATTAAAGTCATTGCGATAGCCACCAACCACGCAGAAACAACATAGGCTCCAATTTTTGTTTTTGTTAAAACAAGCACACCTGCTACAATTTCAATAACACCAACTATCATCATAAATGTAGTAGGCTCAAAAGGAAGCATTCCTGCAACGCCTTCTGAAATGTACAAACTCCAATTCGTTAAAATATTGGTAAACTTGTCCAATCCTGCAACGATTGGAACAAAACCAAAAGTATATTTTAAAATCTTTTTCACTAATTCTACATGTGAATTCATAATCCTATTTTTTATTATTTATAAATTTGTTACAACCTTTTGATGATAGATTGGAAAAAAGGATACAACATTTTGTAACTTTTTTTAAAGTTTCTTATCTAAAGTAAAAGGCATATAAAAATGGAAGCTATAAACATCAATGATTTTAACAGTCATAAAATCAAAGAAAGTGAAGTCATAAAACGCATATTAGGTGGCGAAAAAGAACTTTATGAAATTTTGGTTAAAAGAAATAATCAAAAGCTATATAGAATAATTAGAAGTTATATAAAAGATGATTCTGAAATTGAAGATTTAATGCAAGACAGTTATGTAAAAGCTTTTACTAAACTTGAGCAGTTTAAATTAGAATCTACCTTTTCTACGTGGCTGATACGCATAGCTATAAACGAATCCTTGGCACGATTAAAAGAAAAAGGAAAACTTTACCACTTGAATCAGCAATCTCCTAATGTAAAGAGCAATACCATTTTAGAAATCCCCGATAGTAAACAATTAAATCCACAGGACATGATGATACGGACCGAAGCAAAGCAAATATTAGAAAATGCTGTTGATAGTTTAGATTTAAAATATAAAACGGTCTATATTATGAAAGAAGTTGAAGAAATGAGTCTAAAAGAAATTTCTATGGCTTTAGATTTGACTATTGCGAATGTAAAAGTACGTGTACATAGGTCAAAAGCCATGCTAAAAGAGAAACTTTATGAAGTGGCAAATGATAAAAACATTTTTGAATTTGGCTTTAGCAAATGTGATAGGATTACGGAGAAAGTAATGAGGCTGATAAAATAACTGTACCTAAACTTATAGATGCAATTCATTTTTTATTTAACTTGTATTTGCTAAATTAAGGACTTAAACAAGCCACACGCAAGTATTGCGAACGTATAAAGCAAACCATACACAAGACCCTGGAGTAACATTTAAAGACAACTTGCATACAACAAATTGAAACATATAATAAAAACAACCTTAAAAACAATACTGTTTTTCACATGTATTCAACTCGGACTTGCTCAAACGAATTTTGACAAAGCAAAGTTGGATAGCTACTTTGAAACCCTTGAAACAAACAACAAGTTTATGGGGAGTGTTGCTGTATCTAAGAATGGAGAAATCATATATGCAAAGTCCATCGGGTATGCTGACATTGAGAATAACATCAAATCAACAGATGAAACTAAATACCGAATTGGTTCAATTTCTAAATCATTTACAGCTGTTTTAGTATTAAAAGCAGTTGAAAACAAAAAATTAGATTTAAATCAAACCATTGACAAATGGTTTCCTAAAATCACAAATGCAAAGAAAATAACGATAAAACAGTTACTAAACCATAGAAGTGGAATACATAACTTTACAAATGATTCTGACTACCTGACATGGAACACGCAACCAAAAACTGAAAAGGAAATGGTTGAAATAATTGAAAAAGGTGGTAGCGATTTTGAACCAGACAGCAAGGCAGAATACAGCAACTCAAATTTTGTACTGTTGACATACATCCTTGAAAAGGCTTTTTCTAAATCGTATTCGGAATTGTTAAAAGAGCGTATTGTTAATCCAATTGACCTGACTAACACCTTTGTTTTTGGAAAAATCAATACCAGCAATAACGAATGTAAATCATACAAACTTCTTGGTTCTTGGAAAGAAGAAACTGAAACAGACTTTACAATTCCCTTAGGCGCAGGTGCTATTACTTCCACAGCAAGCGACTTGACAAAATTTGCAGACGCTTTGTTTAATGGCCAACTTTTAACTCCTGAAAGCCTAGAATTAATGAAAACCTTACAAGACGGTTACGGAATTGGCTTGTTTCAAATTCCTTTTTACAATGATAGTGGCTTTGGCCACACAGGCGGAATAGATGGTTTTAATTCCATATATGCGCACTTCCCAAAAAATAATATTTCCTATGCCTTAATTTCAAATGGAACAAACATGAATAGCAATGATATTTCTATTGCAGTGTTAAGTGCCGTTTATAACTTGCCTTACGAAATCCCTGTATTTACAACTTTCAGCTTGACAACTGAAGATTTAGACACATATTTAGGTGTTTACGCTTCTGATGAAATTGCTTTGAAAATTACCTTCACAAAAGACGGAAACACCTTATTTGCACAAGGTACAGGACAACCAATGTTTGCTCTAGAAGCAATCGAAAAAGACATATTTAAATTTGACCAAGTAAGAGCTAAATTTGAATTTAACCCTACAGAAAAAACTATGACTTTATTTCAAGGTGGCGGACAGATTAAATTTACGAAAGAATAAAAACAGACTCAACTTTCTATATCAATACTTTCTTTAAATAGTAAAGAAAGTATTGATCAAGCAAATAATGGTGAGTTATCCTATTATAAATAAAAACAACATACAATAGGGTATTTAAAGCATATAGCAATAAGTTACAAGAATGCAGAATTAACTTAAAAGCCCCAAAAGTATAACTTGGTTAGGTTGTTCAGTTTAATGTCGTAAATTCATAGCCATTCGTGCCAGCAATTAATCGCTTTTGGTAATGATTTAAAAACAAACAATATGAGAGTAATAAACAGTATGTGGATTTTATTAATAATCGGATTAATAAGCTGTAAACAAAATTCAACAGAAAAAGTAACCGAAGACATAAAAGAACCAAAAATTGTAAGTGCAAATAATGAAATGGCTTACAACGAAATAAAAAAATTAAATTTAGACAGTACTTATACTAATCTACTTGACCCAAGAAACGTTAGTGAACCTGAATATAAAATGGTTATGAAATCATGGTCTGAATTTCATAAAAATATATCTCAATTTTTAATAGATGAAAACTTTAAATGGGAGGTTCCTGACTCAACCATTACTATTTTTAACAGAATCTATTTTGACAAAAATGGAACGATAGATTATTTTACTTTTAAAATTAAAACCCCTTCAGTTTCTGACGAAAAACAAACGGAATATGAAAAGATACTTCTAAAGTTTAGTAAACAAGTAAAGCTTAATTTAAAGCGTCCAGAACAATATGCTCAATGCGGAAAAACGAAATATCTGAATTATTAAAATCAAAAAACAAGGACCTATTTTTATGAATAAATTATTTACAACTTTATTAATTCTATGTACAACACTAAATTACTCTCAAGAAAAATCAATTAACAAAATCGAAATTCCGTTTACTCAAACAGCAAACGGACACATAATAATTCCAGCAAAAATCAACGGAATTGAAGGTCATTTTATTTTTGACACAGGAGCAGGAATAAATTTGCTAACAAAAAAATTTGCGGATAAAGTAACTAACCTCGAAAAAACGCACCATTTTTATACAGGACATAGGGCAACAGGTGAAGAATTACAATCCGATTTATGGAATTCAGAATATTTAGAGATTGGCAACTTTAAAGCGAGCAAATAAATGTTTGCTGTTTACGATATTAATTTTCCACTTGACGGACTAATTTCATTGTCATCTTTTAAAGACAAAGCGGTAACAATCGATTTTGAAAATAACATATTAAGCATCGAAACAGAAAATTCAATAACACAACTCATTGCGGAAAAGGATTTTGAAATGCCAATTCAAATTAACAATGACCGAGATATTAGAATTGGAATAGCCACGACTGTCAAACTAAATGACACACTAAGTTTAAATGTAAATTTAGATAGTGGCGCTGGATTCAATGTTTTTAGATTTAGCTCGAAATTTATGGAACATCTTAAGCTTGATAAAGAAACCATTGACAATGAATTTAAGCCTAGTATGTTTAAACCAGAAGTTGGAAATGTTTATTATTATACAACATTAACAAAAATGACAGATATAAATAACCATATATCTGTAAAAGATTTTAAGGCTACATTTATTGACGGACTAATTTATGAAGGTATAATGGGGATTAATTGGATTGGTAATAAAATAACCATTGATATTCCAAATAAAAGACTAATCGTACAAAAATAATCATACGCAACAGCCTTTATAAACAATTCTTTGTTTTAGCTTTTTTTTTAAAAAACACGAGTCTGCCCCCTCAAGTCTCCCTAATTATATAGTCGGTTTTTATTTACTAAATTTGGAGTTTAAGCAAGCCACACACAAGCATTGCGAACTGGTGAAGCAAACCAGACACTAGTCTGTTACTATGGAATATAAACTAAACCTTAATGAAAAGAATTTATTTTGACAATATGAGAAACAAATTTTGGATGGCTATCTTTATACTAGCTGTTATTTGTTTTTTAATTGGAATTTTTGAACCTATAGAATTTTCAAATAAAAACTTAAATAAATACCTATTACGAAGTGGTTTTATATTACAAGCAATTTATTTCAGTAAGATGTTATGGTATAAAAACTATATTCAATGGAACAAAAAAGGAGCTTTTATCAGAATTAATTCTTTTTTGGGAAAATCGTTGAGATTCAAACAAATTAATTCAACGGAATGGAATGAAAAACAATTAATCATAACTAAAGTCAATGGGGAAAAAATCACCATTGACTTGAATGAAATTGCAGAATCTGACACAAAAAAGCTGAATGACATAATAGTAAAAAACACGAGTGCCAACTCTTTGTAAAAATATATGGACTACGGTAGCCTAAACCAAAGATTCTTGCATTTTTGTTACATCTGATTTTCCAATGGAAAATCCTCGCGTACAAGACCTCAACGTACCTTTCACAAACAGATTGAAACCAATTTGAGAAAATGACCATCAGAGAGATATTACATACAACGGATCACCGACCTTGGAAAATGCCAAATGAAAAATGGAAATTTTACCAAGAATGGAATAATGCCATATTTCTTCATTGGCAAGTAGAATTATCAGAATTGAAAAAATTTGTTCCAAAGGAGCTTGAAATCGACCTTTTTGAGGAAAAACCTTGGGTGTCTGTGGTTGCTTTTACCATGGAAAAGATCAGACTGAAAAACCTACCTACTTTCCCACCGATTTCAGATTTCGATGAAATTAATATTCGAACTTATGTGAAATCAAATAACAAAACCGGCGTGTATTTTCTAAGCATGGAAGGCGGAAATAGTTTGTCTTGTAAAGTTGCAAAAGGTATATCTGAACTTCCATATAGATTTTCAAATATCAAACGGTCTAAAAACAAATACGAATCCAATAACTCGCAGTTTAATGACAAATTAAATATTCAGTTTGTGATTGGAAAGGAAGTGACAGAAAAAACGAAATTGGAAAAGTGGCTAACCGAAAGATATGCGCTTTTTCAAGACACAGAAAAATCAATTAACAAATTTGAAATTCACCATGTGGAATGGCCTATAAATGAAATTAAATTGAAAAATTTAGAAATTAATTATTCAAAATTTGACAAACTAATTAAAAACGAACCAAACATAATTCAATATTCAAAAGGAGTAAAAGTGTTAGCTTGGGGAAAGAATAAAAAGGAAAAAACAAGCTACAACTCCCTATAAAATTAATTGCTGGTACACCCCTACCTTCGAACATTGCGAATGGTTGAAGCTAATCATAAACAAACACGGTGGCTATAATTAAAAAAGAATGAATTTAAAGGACGATTACACGAGTCAAGTCATGAAACTGAAACCTGACTATGAAGGTGAAGTGAAAGCGGTTCTAACTGCATCTAACCTTAATACAGGAAACAGGCAGAGCGTCCTGTACTTGCATGGTTATGTAGATTATTTCTTCCATCCACATGTCGGGGAAAAATTTAACCTTGCAAATTTTGATTTTTATGCCCTCGATCTTCGTAAATATGGTAGATCGCTCATGCCTCACCAACATCCCAATTATTGCAAAGACATAGAAGAATACTTTGAGGAAATCTCGATGGCCATTCGTAAAATAAAAAGTGAAAGTAAGGCCGTCTTTTTGCTAGCACATTCCACAGGAGGACTAATAGCTAGCTGTTACATGAATCATGGAGAAGAAAGAAAACTTGTTGATGGTTTAATATTAAACGCCCCTTTTTTAGATTTCAATCAATCCAAGATTAAAAAATCATTAAACCTATTTATAGCAAAACTAATAGGTAAAGTTTCTAACTACGCCAAAATAGAAGGTGCCCTATCTCCTATCTATGCAGAAAGTATTCATAAAAATTATTACGGTGAATGGGACTTTAACCTAGATTGGAAACCAATAAAAGGATTTCCAACCTATTTTAAATGGGTGGAAGCCATTGCCAATGCTCAAAAAAGTTTACTGAAATCAAACATCCAAGTTCCTGTTTTAGTAATGCATTCTTCAGGGTCAATCAAGCCCAAAAAGTTTTCAATAGAGGTAATGTCTAATGATATAGTCTTAAATATTGAAGACATAAAAAGAGTTGGAGAAAAACTCGGCCATAAGGTTACCATAGTAACAATTGACAAGGCCCAACATGATATTTTTTTATCTCCCAAAGCGGTTAGAGAAGATGGTTTCAATAAAATGTTTTCTTGGCTTGCAAAAACTAATTTCAACAAATAACTATCACACATACATAGATACTATAAGTATTCCAGACATAAATACAAGCAACTTGGATGGCTACAATGGA
>NZ_DATGNR010000008.1:0-8509 GCF_035306605.1 Xanthomarina sp.
CCTTAGCAACCCTTAGTTCTATACTATGAAGGTGCTAAATTCTACTTAATTTTCGATTCATTTATCGAAATATTGGATAGATAACTCAAACGAAATTACTCATCTGTGATTTCAATTTTCTTTTTAACATTTTTCTATTAGTATGCTTCATTCGAGGCTTATTTGGCTTTTGGTTTAATTTATTTATTAACTCAAAAAAACTAGAAAAATGAGTATTCAAAATTTCGCAACAAAAGCGTTGCATGCAGGACATGATGTTCAGCAACATGGAGGAACAAGAGCCGTTCCTATTTATCAAACTACATCTTATGTTTTTAACAATTCAGAACATGCAGCTAATCTTTTTTCATTAAAAGAATTAGGGTTTATCTACACCCGTTTAAATAATCCTACGAATCAAATTTTACAAGATCGTTTGGCAGCATTAGAAGGTGGTGTTGGCGCAGTGGTTTTTGCTTCGGGTACATCAGCAATTTCTACAGGTTTATTAACACTTTTAAAAGCTGGAGATCATATTGTAGCTTCAAGTAGTTTGTATGGAGGCACATTTAATTTGCTAAATGTAACCTTACCAAGATTGGGTATTACAACCACTTTTGTTAATCCCGATAATCCCGATAATTTTTCAGGAGCTGTACAAGAAAATACAAGAGCATTTTTTGTTGAGTCTTTAGGAAATCCAAAATTAGATGTTTTAGATTTAAAGGCTATTTCAGTACATGCAAAAGCTGCGGGAGTTCCTTTTATAGTAGATAACACAGTAGCAACTTCAGTTTTACTAAAGCCTATTGAATATGGTGCAGATATAGTTATTCATTCCTTAACAAAATACATTGGCGGACAAGGAACTTCCTTAGGAGGAGCAATAATTGATGCTGGTACTTTTAACTGGGCAAATGGAAAATTTCCAGAATTCACAGAGCCTTCAGCAGGATATCATGGTTTAAAATACTATGAAACTTTAGGTGCGGCATCTTATACCTTTAAATTAATTTTAGAAGGTTTGCGAGATTTTGGTGGTGCATTAAGTCCAACCAATGCGTTTAACCTTATTCAAGGCCTAGAAACATTGTCAGTTAGAATTAAACAACATTCTAAAAATGCATTGGAACTAGCCAAATGGCTAGAAGAACAAGAGGAGGTTAGTTGGGTAAACTACCCTGGTTTAGAAAGTAGTAAATATAAAACTTTAGCAGATAAATACTTGCCAAACGGACAAAGTGGTTTAGTGACGTTTGGAGTTAAGGGCGGATTTGAAGCAGCAAAAACATTAGCGGATAACACAAAGTTATTTTCCCTATTAGCGAATATTGGGGATACAAAATCATTGATAATTCATCCTGCAAGTACCACACATCAACAACTGGATGAGGCGCAACAAACAAAGGCAGGTGTAAGTCGAGACTTAATTAGGTTATCAGTTGGTATTGAAGATCTAGAGGATTTAAAAGAAGATTTAAAAGCTGCTTTTAAAATAATTAACGAATCCATTTTACAAGATTAATTAAACTTTTACAGATACTAATTATGAGCGATTTAATATTTAAAGTACAAGGAGAAAGTGCTTCTCCAGCAAAATTCATTGCCACAACAAGGAATTTTAAATTAGTAATAGACGAACCAGAAGATTTAGGTGGTACAGATGAAAATGCAAATCCTGTAGAATATATTTTAGCCGGTTTAGCTGGATGTGTAAACGTAGTTGGACACTTGGTGGCTAAAGAATTAGGGTTTACAATTAATACCTTAAAAATTGAAGCTGAAGGAACTATAAATCCAAATAAACTATTTGGAACGTCTAATGCCGAAAGAGCAGGATTCAAGGAAATTAGTTTAAAGCTAATTCCAGAAACAGAAGCATCTATTGAAACATTGGTAGCTTGGTTGAAAATAGTTCAAGAGCGCTGCCCGGTTAAGGATAATTTATTAAACGCGACTCCAGTAAGTCTTGAGGTTGAAAAACAATATGCCATTTAAAGCATGTCAAAATTAGGACATATCCAAATTCCAAATTTCAAATTAGAAATTGGTAAGGCAATTACTTTAAAATTGTCTTACCAATTATTTGGAAAACCATTAGGTACGGCTCCAATTGTTCTTGTTAACCATGCGCTTACGGGAAATAGTAATGTGTCTGGAGCAGATGGTTGGTGGAAAGACCTTATTGGAAAAGCCAAAGTTATCGATACGCAGACATATACCGTTTTAGCGTTTAATATTCCGGGAAATGGTTATGATGATTTTATCATTGAAGACTATAAGAGTTTTGTTGCCAAAGATATTGCAGCGCTATTTTTAGAGGGATTAAAATCACTTCAAATCCATAAGTTGTTTGCCCTTATTGGCGGCTCTTTAGGTGGTGGAATTGCTTGGGAAATGTTAGTCCTGAAACCTGATTTAGTAACACATTTTATTCCAGTAGCCACCGATTGGAAAGCGACTGATTGGCTTATTGCCAATTGCCAAATCCAAGAACAATTTCTTGTCAATTCTAGTAATCCAGTTCATGATGCCAGGATGCATGCTATGCTGTGTTATAGAACACCAGCGTCGTTTAAAGAACGATTTCAACGAACTAAAAACACCGATTTACAGATTTTTAATGTCGAGAGTTGGTTGTTGCACCACGGTAAAAAATTGCAAGAGCGATATCAGTTGGCATCTTATAAATTAATGAACCAGTTACTAAAAACAATTGATGTTACTAAAGGAGGTCAGTATAGTTTTAAAATTTTACATCGCATTCAGGCCAATATTCATATTATAGGTGTTGATTCAGATTTATTTTTTACAGCTGAAGAAAACCGCGAAACACAAAAACATCTAGCATTAACACATCCTTATGTGACTTATAATGAAATTCAGTCCATTCACGGACACGATGCTTTTTTAATAGAACTAGAACAATTAGAAAAAATCATTTCAGGAATATTTAAGCCTGAATCAAAAAGAGATAGAATGAAGATATTGAAATTTGGAGGGAAATCCTTGGCAAATGGAGTAGGATTAGAAAAGGTGTTATCGATTATAGAAGCCAAAGTAAAGGATAAGCAAAATATTACAGTGGTTGTTTCTGCAAGAGGAAACGCTACTAACGAATTAGAAGCTATCTTGGAGAAAGCAGCTACTAATCAAACCTACAAGGAGGAGCTAGAAGCATTTAAAACTGATCAATCGGAACCTTGTAAAACCATAGATTTTTCGGATGAATTTTCAAAATTAGACATGATTCTAGAAGGAGTAAGCTTACTTCAAGACTATAGTATGAAAATTAAGGATGAATTTCTAGCTTATGGGGAATTACTTGCAACAAAAATGGTAACCCAATTATTATGCGAACGTAAAATAAAAGCATACTCCACGGATGCAAGAGTTTTAATAAAAACAGATGAAAACTTTGGTGATGCACAGCCAATTTTAGCAGTTTCAGAGAAGAATATAAAATCTCATTTTGAAAAATATAATGGTGATGCCGTTCATATTGTTTCAGGTTTTATTGCATCGAATTTAAAAAACCAAACCACTACCTTGGGTAGGAATGGAAGTAATTATACGGCTTCTTTGTTGGCCAATTATTTAGATGCCGAAGAGTTGGAAAACTATACGCATGTTAACGGAATTTATACCGCCAATCCTGATTTAGTTCTCGATGCCAAAAAAATAGATCAACTGTCTTTTAGTGAAGCAAATGAGCTAGCTAATTTTGGCGCAACCATTTTACATGCTAAAACTATAGTTCCATTAATAGAAAAAAATATTAACCTACGTATTTTGAATACCTTTAACCCTGAAGATAAAGGAACTTTAATTACATCGAAACCAACAGCTGAAGGCATAAAATCGCTTTCAGTTATAGATAATGTGTCTTTAATAAATTTTGAAGGTCGCGGACTTTTAGGTAGAATAGGAGTGGATGCAAGAATTTTTAAATCATTAAGCACACATCAAATTAGTGTAAGTATTATTGCTCAAGGTTCTTCTGAGCGTGGCATTGGTTTTATTGTAGCTTCAAATAGAGCAAAAGATGCCGTCGCCGCTTTAGAGCTTGAATTTGAAAGTGAATTTTACACTAAAGACGTCCATAAAATTTCAATTATTGATGATGTTTCAGTCATTTCAATCATTGGTTTAGATTTAAGTAAATTTCATCAACCGTATAATTCGCTAATAAAAAATCAAATCGTTCCTCTGTTATTTAACAATACTGTTTCTGGTAAAAATGTGAGTTTGGTTGTTAGAAAAAAACAATTACATAAAGCGCTTAATGTTATCCATGGACAGGTTTTTGGTGTAGCCAAAAAAATAAATATAGCCGTTTTCGGGAAAGGCTTGGTTGGCGGCACTTTAATTGATCAAATTTTAGAGAATTCAGCATCTATTTTAAAACGCAGAAATATTCAATTACGTGTATTTGCTATTGCCAATTCAAAAAAGTTGTTGTTGAGTGCGTCAGGAGTTAGCGAAAATTGGAAACAGGATTTAGAAAATGAAGGAATTGATAATATATCAGCTAAAGCTGTAATAGATTATGCCAAAAAGTATCATCTTGAAAATCTAATAGCTGTAGATAATACAGCTAGCGCATCCTTTATTGATAATTATATTCCTTTAGTGGAAGCGGGATTCGATTTGGTTTCTTCAAACAAAATCGCGAATACGGTTGCTCATGATTTTTATAAAGCCTTAAGAGAGAAATTAGTCCAAAATAGAAAGGAATATCTTTATGAAACGAATGTTGGCGCAGGATTACCTTTAATAGATACCATTAAGCTACTACATGAATCAGGCGAGAACATCACGAGAATAAGAGGTGTGTTTTCTGGTTCTCTAAGTTATTTGTTTAATACGTTTTCTTTAGAAAATAGAGCGTTTTCAGAAATCTTACAAGAAGCAATTGATAAAGGTTACACAGAGCCAGATCCAAGAGAAGATTTATGCGGAAACGATGTAGCTAGAAAATTATTGATTCTTGCTCGTGAATTGGATCTAGAGAATGAATTTGAAGATATTCATATAGAAAATTTAATTCCTAAGGAATTTAGAAATATTTCATCTTCACAATTTTTAGAAAATTTAGAAGCTTTGAACGTTACGTTTCAGCATAAAAAAGATGCGCAAAAGCCAGATTATGTATTGAGATATATTGGAGATTTGTCGGGTGACTTGTTTCAAAGTAAGGGACGGTTAGACGTGCAATTAGTTTCTGTGCCTAAAAATTCAGTGTTAGGATCTTTAAAAGGATCGGATGCTATGTTCGAAATATTTACAGAATCTTATGGAGAAAGGCCATTAGTTATTCAAGGAGCTGGAGCGGGGAAAGATGTTACGGCAAGAGGCGTATTTGGAGATATTTTAAGATTGGCAAAAAATACCAATTAAAACGTCAAGAATTTGGATGTTGTAAAACCTGTAAAAGAAAATGCAATAATATAAAAGCCATAGTGTCACGGGTATTTTAAATATTCTGCTATTTTTGCCTCATATTTAAAATTAATGAGGCAACTAATTACCTATCTTTTATGTTTTTGTTTCGGATTGGTTTTTTCTCAGGAAAAGAAAACCAATTCATATTTTGATGTTAATTATTTTTCAGGAAATATAGCTTTGCATAATAACGATATCCTTCATTTAATTAAAGGACATCCGGAAGGTGTTATTTTAAGTTGGAATAAAAAAACCTTTGGAAATGAGGATTGGGAGCAACGATATGGTTATCCAGATTGGGGAGCCTCATTTGCTTATCAAGACATGAAAAATGATGTTTTAGGTAATAATTATTCGCTTTATTTACACTATAATTTTTATTTTTTAAATCGAAATCTACAGCTACGTTTAGGTCAAGGTTTGGCTTACAATACGAATCCTTACAACAAGGTAGAGAATCATAAAAACGTAGCTTTTGGCTCAGCTATTTTGAGTTCAACCTACTTGATGCTTAATTATAAAAAAGAAAGAGTTTTGGATAGATTTGGAATTCAAGGAGGGTTTTCGCTCATCCATTATTCCAATGCCAATGTAAAGGCTCCAAATACAAGTGTTAACTCCATTGCTTTTAATGTGGGGTTGACTTATAATTTAGATGAAGTCGATTCGGAATATATTAAATCGGTAACCAAGGAGAAATTTACCCAACCAATAAAGTACAATTTTATTTTCAGATCTGGTATAAATGAAAGCGATGTTATTGGAAGCGGACAATATCCTTTTTATGTGGTTTCAGCTTATGCAGATAAACGCCTGTCTTATAAAAGTGCCATTCAATTTGGAGCTGATGTATTCTTTTCTAAGTTTTTAAAAGAATTGATTTACTATAAATCCATTTCTTTTCCAGAAGAAAATGTTTCAGGAGATGAAGATTATAAACGTGTTGGGATTTTTGCCGGACATGAATTGTTTATCAATAAAATGTCTGTAGTTACTCAATTTGGATATTATGTTTACTATCCATACGATTTTGAAGGAAGAACCTACCTTAGAGTTGGCGCTAAGCGTTATTTTGGCGATAAATGGTTTGCAGCATTAACATTAAAGTCACATGCAGCCAAAGCAGAAGCGGTTGAATTAGGTGTGGGAATTAGATTGTAAAAAATGAAAAAGTATTTACTCATATTTGTTTTAGGATGTTTATTTTCTTGCGATAGCGAAGATGCCAACGATTGTTTTAAAAAAACAGGAAACCTAATTACTAAGGAAGTTGTTGTAGCCGATTTTGAAGAGATATTTGTAAATAGAAATATAGAATTGATTTTAAAAGAAGCTCCAAACACCAGTGTTTTAATAGAAGCAGGGAGCAACTTAATAAATGATATAGATGTTTATGTTATAAATGGTCAGTTGAGATTAATAGATAATAATACATGCAACTTTGTAAGAGATTACCAACCAACTAAAGTTTATGTTACCGCCCCAAATATTACGCTAATTAGAAGCTCTACACAATATGATATTCTGTCTGATGGGATTTTAAGTTATAGTAATTTAAGCTTGCTTTCCGAGGATTTCGCTGTAGAAGCAGATTTTACTATAGGTGATTTTAGATTAAAAGTGATCTCTAATAATTTAAAAATTACAGCAAATAACCTGTCGTCATTTTATATTTCAGGAGAAACTAATAATCTTTCTGTTGGTTTTTTCGCTGGGTCAGGACGTTTTGAAGGCGCTAATTTAATAGCACAAAATGTAAGTGTTTCTCATAGAGGAAGTAATGATATGATTGTAAATCCACAACAAAAACTAACTGGTGTGTTGCGTGGAACGGGCAATTTAATCTCGAAAAATCAACCTGCAATAGTAGATGTAGAACAGCTTTATACAGGAAAACTTATTTTTGAATAAAATAAATAGTTTAAAAGAAACTTAAATTCTAATAGACATAAGTTTCTTCTCTGAAGTTATTCTGCTAAGCCGGTACTTTTTTTCTTTAAAATGAAGTACAACTATTTCGTTAACTCTTGAAATAGATTTTCTAAACTCATGTTTTTCTGATTTAATTGAAGGATTTTTAACTGATTATCATGGGCGAAATCAAATACATGAGAGCGCATGTCTTCAGATGTAGAAAAAGTAATTTCATAAATAAAATCATGAGTATTTACAACTTGTTTAACTTTCGGTAACCGCAATAAAAAGGCGTCTTCCACTCGGTAGTCAAACTCTACAATAACAATTTGTTCTTGACCATCACGGAGTTCCTTCAGTTTTTTGTCGGCAACTATTTCACCTTTATTAATAATGATTACTCGGTCGCACATGGCTTCCACCTCTTGCATAATATGTGTAGAAAGGAAAACGGTTTTTTCTTTACCTATATTTTTAATCAAACTTCTAATTTCTACCAATTGGTTTGGGTCTAGACCTGTTGTAGGCTCATCTAAAATCAATACTTCAGGATTATGTAGCAAAGCATTTGCTAAACCCACCCTTTGTCTGTAGCCTTTAGAAAGTTGCCCGATTTTTTTATGGGATTCTGGGGTTAACCCTGTAAGTTGAATTACTTCCTCAATACGTTGCTTGTTTATGCCATATACGTTTGCATTAAAATTCAAATATTCTCTAACATACTGTTCTAAATATAACGGATTGTGTTCTGGTAAATAACCAACGCTTTGTTGTACCTTTTGTTTATCGGTTTTCACATCAAAACCATTAACTTTTGCTTGTCCATCGGATGCCTCAATATACGTGGTTAAAATCTTCATCATAGTAGATTTTCCAGCACCATTAGGTCCTAAAAACCCAACGATTTCTGGTTTACTTACCTTAAAAGAAATATTGTTCAGTGCTTTTTGCGAACCGTAAATTTTCGTGATATTTTCAACTTCAATAGACATAAAACTCTTCGATTTTTTTGTAAAAATAACTATTTCGCAATCGATTTCAATTAAAAAATAGTCTTTACATTTTGTTTTTTAAATTTATTAGCTACTTTAGCAGACTCAATATGAAAGCAACATTGAATTTTGCATATTACAACTGGAACTATTTCTTTTTTAACAAAAGGAACGAGATG
>NZ_DATGNR010000009.1:0-2667 GCF_035306605.1 Xanthomarina sp.
CGAACTTCATCATAAACTCGTTTTTTAAAATCTTCCATGTTTTGTTTATTCAATGCAGAAATAAATAAGGCATTGTTTCCAACTCGATTCATCCATGTTCTTTTCCATTCCTCCAAGCTATAATTTGCCTCAGTTCTCTCAACTTCTAAATCGGTTTCATCGAAAGGTTCTGGTTTATACGCATCAATTTTATTAAACACCATGATGATTGGCTTATCCGCACTATCAATTTCACCTAAAATCTTGTTTACAGAATCTATATGGTGATCAAAATTTGGGTGCGAAATATCCACTACATGCAGTAATAAATCCGCTTCACGCACCTCATCTAAAGTACTTTTAAAACTTTCTATTAATTGCGTTGGTAGTTTTCTAATAAATCCAACTGTATCCGTTAAAAGAAATGGTAAGTTTTGAATTACAACTTTTCTAACTGTGGTATCCAAAGTAGCAAACAACTTGTTTTCAGCAAACACCTCACTTTTACTGATAGTGTTCATAAGGGTAGATTTCCCTACGTTCGTGTATCCTACTAAAGCCACACGCACCATTTGTCCACGATTTCCTCGTTGTACGGACTGCTGTTTATCAATAACCTTAATTTTGTCCTTTAGTAAGGAAATCCTATCTCTAACGATACGCCTATCGGTTTCAATTTCAGTCTCACCAGGTCCACGCATTCCAATTCCACCTTTTTGTCGTTCCAAATGCGTCCACATTCCTTTTAAACGTGGTAATAAGTATTCGCATTGTGCAAGTTCCACTTGGGTTCTAGCATAACTAGTTTGTGCACGTTGCGCAAAAATATCAAGGATTAAATTGGTCCTGTCTAAAACTTTACAGTTTAATATTTTACTGATGTTCCTTTCTTGGGCTGCGGATAGTTCATCGTCGAAAATAGCCGTCCCTATATCGTTTTCATCAATAAACTTTTTAACTTCCTCTATTTTCCCCGTTCCAATAAAAGTTTTGGGATTAGGCATATCCATTTTCTGGGTAAAACGTTTCTTTACCTCTCCTCCTGCCGTGAATGTTAAGAACTCCAACTCATCTAAATATTCTTTAGATTTGGCTTCGTCCTGATCCTTAGTAACAACCCCTATTAAAACAGCTGTTTCTAAAGCAATATCTATTTTTTCAATCATATATTTTTATAAAGTACAAAGTTACGCAATTGTAAGCATTTTTATATTTATATTTTTACACCTTTAACGTCTTAACCAGTATCAAAACAAAATGATAGGTCTTAAACAACATACTATTGCTTTCTATAATATAGAAAATTTATTTGAACCTGAAAGCCCTATGTTGCAAACGAAGTACATAAAATGGTCAAAAGACAGATATCTTAAGAAGATAAAAAATCTAGGGTTGGCCATACATCAAATTGGAGCAAAGGAAACAGCTAAACATCCAGCCTTAATTGGTTTGGCTGAAGTAGAAAATGAAACGGTTTTATATGACTTAACACAGTCATTACACTTAAAGCCATACAACTATCAATATGTTTATTTTAGGTCTTTAGATAAACGAGGCATGAATGTCGCTTTATTATATGATGCTTCCATATTTACTGTTACAGCCTCAAAAGCATACAAAATAGACCTACTTGATGCTTATGGTGATACAGACTACACTAGAGACGTGTTATTGGTAACTGGGAATTTAGGAAGTGAAAAACTTCATATAATTATAAACCATTGGCCATCAAAACGCGAAAAGAAAACTGAAATTAAACGCATGGAAGCCGCTAAAAAGGTAGGAGAAATTATAGATGCAATTAGAAAAGAAGATTCAGAAGCGAAAGTGCTTATTATGGGCGATTTTAACGATGATCCAGAAAGTCCAAGCATCAACTACTTAATTGAAAGGTTTGAGCTTTATAACCCCATGGAAAAGCTTAGGAGTTATAGTCGTGGTTCACTTTCTTTTGAACGACACTGGCATTTGTTTGATCAATTCCTTTTAAGTAGTAATTTTTTAGAAGCTAAACCAAGTCAATGGCAATTTGAATCAGCTGATATTTTTGATGCTCAATTTTTAAAGTTCTCTAAAGGAAAACATAGAGGAAGACCATTTAGAACTTTTCTAGCCGGAAATTATCACGGAGGATTTAGTGATCATTTTCCAGTGTATATTACAATAAAGTATCAGTCTGAATACTAACACATCTATTCTAAAAACTTCAGGACTAAATCGCTTGCCAAAGGATTACAGATAAAATAACACAGGCCACAGGCAACAACCAAAGCATTAAAATAGAATGGTTGGCTGATTTCTTTTTAAGCATTTTAGCGTTAAGCACTTTTCTTTTTTTACCTGCATATTGAATCCAGTTTTTAAAGAAAATAAATCCTGAAGCTAAAACAAACAAAAACCAAGCCTTTTCCTGAGACATGGTGTCCATGTTCATTTGATTAAAAAAACCAGCAAAAAACACTCCTAAAAGGAGTAAAATGGCACATTGCAAAACCGAGATATACATGGTTGCAAGCTCGTTAGCCTTTTTACTTTTAGCGTCCTTATAATGCTTAAATACGTTAAAAAATAGAGAGTCGAAAACAGACATAAAAATTGAGATTAAAAATTAAAAAACCTGCCAATATTAAAAATTAGCAGGTTTTAAAAATATAATTAATAACTATTACTAGTTAGCTAAAATTTTAA
>NZ_DATGNR010000010.1:0-89690 GCF_035306605.1 Xanthomarina sp.
GTTTTTTAATAAAACGAACATTATTTGCGAAGTTGAAAAAACGGCTTTTAAGTTACAGGAACGTGCTTTAAGTATTTTTAAAATTATGGGAATGAATATGCGTTATATGAATCCAGAAGCGCACGATAAACACATTGCTTACGTGTCTCATTTATCTCATATTAGTGCGTTTATGTTGGGGAAAACGGTTATGGAAAAAGAAAAGAACGAACGGGATATTTTCGATTTGGCAGGAAGCGGGTTTGCTTCAACCGTCCGATTGGCAAAAAGTTCACCACAGATGTGGACACCCATTTTTAAACAAAATAAAGCAAATGTTATCGATACTTTAAACGAGTATATAAATAATTTATCTCAATTTAAAGACGCAATGGAATTAGACGATTATGAATATGTTTTTAACGATATGGAAAACACCAATCGTATCAAACAGATTTTAAACGGAATACAATAAGTAAAAACTCGAATTTAGCCTGTCTCTTGACAGACAAGAAACTTGATTTTTACCTGGCTTTCAACAAGACAGGAAAATTAACAATATTATGAAAAACAAAAAAGAACTAAGAAACTGGTTAAATGCTTTTAATTTAAAGCATCCTTTGGTGATTGCTGGACCTTGTAGTGCAGAGACCGAAGAGCAGGTTTTAAATATAGCACATCAATTAAAAGAGAGTGATGCAACTGTTTTGCGAGCAGGGATATGGAAGCCAAGAACACGACCAGGGAATTTTGAAGGTGTTGGAGCTTTGGGTTTAAAATGGTTGCAAAAGGCCAAAGAAGAAACAGGAATGTTAATAGCTACCGAAGTTGCTAATGCAAATCATGTGGATTTAGCATTGGAACATGATGTGGATGTGCTTTGGATTGGAGCAAGAACAACAGTAAGTCCGTTTATTGTTCAGGAAATTGCTGAAGCTTTAAAAGGAACCGATAAAATTGTCTTGGTTAAAAATCCGGTAAATCCAGATTTATCACTTTGGTTAGGAGCAGTGGAAAGATTTCACACTTCTGGAATCGATAAATTAGGGGTTATCCATCGTGGATTTTCAACTTATGAAAAAACCAGATATAGAAACAATCCGGAATGGCAAATTCCAATCGATTTACAAAATCGATTTCCCGATTTACCACTTATATTAGATCCTTCGCATATTGCCGGTCGAAGGGATGTTATTTTTGATTTATGTCAAACAGCTCTCGATTTAAACTACGATGGATTGATGGTGGAGACCCATAATAATCCGGATAAAGCTTGGAGCGATGCTTCTCAGCAAATTACTCCAGACACCCTTATTCAGTACACAAAAGATTTGCGTATTAGAAAAGAGGTTGGCGAAGCTGCCGAATTTAAAAATAAAATAAACACCCTGCGTACGCAAATAGATGTTATAGATCATCAGTTAATAGATATGCTTGGGAAACGAATGAAAATTGCGGAAGATATTGGTGCTTTGAAAAAAGTTCATAATGTAGCTGTTTTACAAACCAAGAGATGGAATGAAGTTTTGGAAAAAATGATCCAGCAAGGAGATGAAAAGAATTTAAGCGAAGAGTTTATTTTACGCATGTTTAAAGCCATTCATCAGGAATCGATTAATCATCAAGAAAAGATTGTTAAAAAGTAGTTTATCCAAGATTAATTTTTCCTTATTAATTAAAATTGCATCTTTGTAATAATGACAGGAATAGTATATAAATCTACAGGAAGTTGGTACACTGTAAAAACAGATTTTGGCACCGTTTATCCTTGTCGGATAAAAGGAAAGTTTAGAATTAAGGGCATTAAAAGTACCAATCCCATTGCCGTTGGAGATCGAGTTGATTTTGAGTTAGATGTCGATAACAACGAAAATCCAATGGGGATGATAACCCACATTCACGATCGGAAAAATTACATCGTTAGAAAGTCTGTTAACTTATCGAAGCAAACACATATTATCGCATCTAATATTGATCAAGTGTTTTTGTTAGTTACAATTGATAACCCTCCAACTTTCACAACCTTTATCGATAGATTTTTAGTTACTGCTGAAGCATATTCTATTAAAACAGTTATACTTTTTAATAAAGTCGATACATATAGCCAGGATACATTGGACGAAGTGAGATTTCTAGCTCATGTTTATCGAAAAATCGGGTATGAATGTATTGGAATTTCAGCAGCAACTGGAAAAAACATCGACAAGGTAAAAGCACTGATGCAGGACAAAGTAAGCATGTTTGCTGGACATTCAGGAGTGGGTAAGTCTACATTAGTAAATGCTATCGAACCTGAATTGAATTTAAAAACAAAAGAAATATCTACACAACATAGCCAAGGTCAACACACCACTACTTTTGCAGAAATGTTCGATTTGAGCTTTGGAGCAAAAATTATAGACACTCCAGGAATAAAAGGTTTCGGAGTTGTTGATATGGATAAAGCAGAAGTAAGTGATTATTTCCCTGAATTTTTCAAGCTTAAACAAGACTGTAAGTTTAATAATTGCATTCATGTAGAGGAGCCTAACTGTGCAGTTAAAGAAGCATTAGATAGAGATGAAATAGCATTTTCAAGGTACAGAAGTTATCTTCAAATTTTAGAAGGAGAAGACGAGCATTATAGAACTGATAACTGGGATAAAGAACCAGAATAGGTTTAGTTTAATTTAGTTCTTGCATTTATAGTAAATACTCATTTCAATTTACATCATTCCTCTAAACATTAACACTATAGGATGAAAGCAGTTATTCAAAGAGTTTCAAAAGCAAGTGTCACTATTGATGGAAAACAAGTTGCAAATATTCGTAGCGGATTACTTGTGTTATTAGGTATTGTGGATGAAGACACCCATGAAGATATTTCGTGGTTGTCCAATAAAATTGCCAATCTTCGAATTTTTAATGATGAAAATGGTGTGATGAATCAATCCCTAATAAATCAAAATGGAGAAGCAATTGTTGTTAGTCAGTTTACACTTCACGCAAACACAAAAAAAGGAAATAGACCAAGCTATATTAAAGCTGCTAAACCAGATGTAGCCATTCCATTATACGAAGCTTTCGTGAAAGAATTGGAAATGGTTATAGGAAAACAGGTTCAAACAGGAGAGTTTGGTGCAGATATGAAAGTGGAACTCTTAAATGATGGTCCGGTAACCATCATAATTGATACAAAAAACAAAGAATAAGCTAATTTATTTAACTTAAAATTTTGTTATTTAGTAAATAAGTCTATTTTTGAGATAGATAAAAGAAGTGCCTACATGCATAAAATTATACTTTTGTTAATCTCGGCACTATTTTACGTCCAAATAATCGCACAGGAAGATTCGCTTTTTAATGTGCATTCTATTCCGTTAGATCTTAAGGTAAAGGCAAATGCCGTTGTTCGATTTGATCAGATTCAAATTGATGTTATTGATTATAATAAAATTGTTTACACAAACAAAAGAGTTGTTACAATTTTAAATAAGGAAGGCGATTATAAAATAGGAGCTTTTCATCATTATGATGAAAATATTAACATCCAAAACCTTGAAGCTAGAGTATTTAATGCTAATGGCAACGAAATTAAGAAATTTAGAAAAAACGATTTTAAAGATGTTAGCGCCGTTCCTGGTGGTACTTTATATTCCGATAGTCGAGTAAAATATCTAGACTACACTCCCATTAATTATCCATATACCATTCTTTTTGAAGCTAAAGTTATTTATAATTCAACAGCCTTCATTCCAAGCTGGTTACCTATTGAAGGTTTCTATATAAGCTCAGAAAATTCAGAATATAAAATCACGAATACTTCAGAAATTCCTATTAAAATAAAAACTTCAAATTTTGAAACCTATTCTATTGAGAAACTAAACGACTTTCATTTTAAATCTAAAAACTTAAAATCCATAGAACCAGAATCTTTTAGTCCAGATTTTAAAACCTATGCCCCTGTTTTAAAAGCAGCTTTAACACAGTTTGATATGGAAGGCGTAAAAGGAGTTAATAATAATTGGGAGGATTTTGGATTATGGATGAACAATAGTTTATTAGTTGGGACACAAGAATTACCTCAAACAGTTAAAAACAAGATAAAGGAACTTACTGAAAACGCTAATTCGAACGTTGAAAAAGCGAAGATTGTTTACCAATATATGCAAAACAAAACACGCTATATAAGTGTTCAAGTAGGTATTGGTGGTTGGAAACCTATGCTGGCAGAAGATGTAGAAAGATTGAGTTATGGAGACTGTAAAGCCTTAACAAATTATACACAAGCCCTATTAAAAGAAGTGGGAGTGGCTTCTTATTATACCATTATTTATGGAGATGATAAACTTGTAAATATAGATAAGGATTTCTCGGCAACTCAAGGGAATCATGCTATTTTATGCTTGCCTAATAATGACGATTATATCTGGTTAGAGTGTACTAGTCAAACCAATCCGTTTGGGTATACTGCTAATTTTACTGATGATAGGGAGGGATGCCTTAATAATTACACCAGAAGGTGGTAAAATTGTACATACAAAGGTATATGCCGCAGAAGAAAATGTTCAAAGGATAGATGCTGATATTTATTTAGATGAAAGCGGATCTGTTTTAGCAGAAGTTAATATTCAGTCAGAGG
Source organism: Xanthomarina sp. (assembly GCF_035306605.1). Lineage (NCBI taxonomy): Bacteria > Pseudomonadati > Bacteroidota > Flavobacteriia > Flavobacteriales > Flavobacteriaceae > Xanthomarina > Xanthomarina sp. Next base: position 4,601 of record NZ_DATGNR010000010.1, read on the forward strand.
GCGCGCAATATGGCGAACATGAAGGCATACAAAATACCACATTAAAAGAACAAGAATTATATTATAAGCATGATTTCTGGAAGGACCTAAACAATCTTGAGATTTTAAATATGAATTATAAAAACAATAGAGATAGTATTGTTTTTAATGAAGACATTAAAGTTAAAATCCCTAATTATACCTCTAGAGCAGGTAGTAAATTTTTATTTCAGCCTAATGTGTTTAATAAACTAACCATGGTACCTCCAAGGTATAAAAATAGAAAATCACCATTTGTTATCGAAAGAGGTTTTACAGATGTTGATACTTATAAAATTAAATTTTCTAACAATCTAGATGTGGAAGCTAAAACGAAGCCTGTTTCAATCCGAAATAAGTTTGGCTCTTACAATTTAACCATCACAAAAACTAATAATATAATAAACTATAAACGCGAATTAATTCTAAATAAAGGCTCTTATTCTAAAGAAGATTATCAAGAATTTAGAGAGTTTTTTATAAGTATTAATAAGCATGATAATTCCAAAATTGTTTTCAACTCTAAAACCTAACCTATGAAATATGTTTTTTTACTCGTAACTGTATTTACTTTACAAACAATAACTGCCCAAGATTATAGATTTGGAAAAGTAAGTAAAGAGGAACTTCAAGAAATATCCGACCCAACAGATCCAGAAGTCAATGCAGCGGTGTTATATAGAAGTCAAGAAATTAAATTTGAATATATAGAAAGCAAAGGCTTTGTTCAGAAAAACGACATTCATGAACGTATAAAAATTTATAATAAAGAAGGATTTGATCAAGCAACTAAATCCATTAATCTTTATAATGAATCTAATGAGTTGAAAGAAAGCTTAACAGGATTTAGGGCTTATACCTATAATTTAGAAGGTAATAAAATTAAGGAAGACAAATTAAAAAATGATGGAATTTTCGAAGAAGAAACAAATAAGTATTGGTTAAAAACCAAGTTTACCATGCCTAATATTAAGGAAGGTAGCGTCATTGAATATAAATACACCATACAATCGGAACTGATTAGAATAGATGATATTGAATTTCAACAGGAAATACCAATAAGAAAACTAGATTTTAAAATGACGACTCCAGAGTTTTATAATTATTCAAAATACCCAAATGTTAAAGCAGCGTATTATCCACAATTAAATAACACCTATAAGGAGACGACCGTTTTTCTTTCAGGAGAAATGCAGACTAAAATCTCACATAATCCTCAAAGAGGCACGCGTTCAGACTTTAGTAAAAATGAATGGAAGTATGTGGAATATATTACAACTGCTAACTTAGTTAATATTCCCGCTGTAAAAAGTGAGACCTACGTTACTAATATAGATAACTATAGAGCTATTATGAAAATGGATCTAAACTATATTCAATTTCCAAATCAAGTTAGAAAAGATTATTCAACCAACTGGGAAAAAGTAACTACAAGTATTTATAATAATACGGAGTTTGGGGAGCAATTAAATAAATCTGGTTATTTTGGAAACGACTTAAACACCGCATTAGCCGGAGCAACAGATCCAGTTGAACAGGCAAATAACATACTTAATTTTGTAAAATCTAAAGTAAAATGGAATGGTCTTCACGGGTATTATACAGACTTAGGAGTTAGACAAGCCAATAAGCAAGGAGCAGGAAATGTAGCAGATATTAATTTAATTTTAATAGCTATGTTGCGCGAAGCTGGTTTAGAAGCCAATCCTGTTTTATTAAGTACAAAAGAAAACGGTATTCCATTATTTCCAACTAGATCTGGGTTTAACTACGTTATTTGTGCAGTTAATACAGCCCAAGGTCAGTTGCTTTTAGATGCTTCACAAAATCATACTAGCCTAAATGTTCTACCTGTTAAAGTATTAAATTGGCAAGGACGTTTAATACGTAGAGATGGAAGTTCAGATTGGGTTAACCTATCGGTTGAAGAAGCTTCAAAAGAAATTGTTTCATTGAATATTAAGTTGAATTCAGATTTATCCGCAACTGGAAAAGTAAGAAATCAGTTTACAGATTATTCTGCTTTAAACTATAGAAATACCTTTGAAAGTTATTCCCATGACGATTTAGTAAAAGAAATAGAGTCAGAAAATGGGCAATTAGAGGTTTCAAATATTGAGGTTTTAGAAATGCAAGTTCCAATTAAACCTGTGCTTTTATCTTATGAATATCAATTAGAAGAAGCTTTAGAGGAAATTGGCGACAGTTATTATTTTTCACCTTTATTGTTTTTAAAAACAGAAGAGACACCATTTAAGCTTCAAACTAGAAAATATCCAATAGATTTAAATTTTCCTACTTCAAAAAAATATATGGTAAATATTATGTTACCAGATGGTTTTCAAGTAGCGTCTTTGCCAAAAAACGAGAAATTACAATATAATAATACTGAAGGAGAGTTTACATATTTAATAAAAGAAAATGGCTCAATGCTTCAATTGATCATTTCATTAGATTTAAATAATACCTTAATTTTACCAGCTAATTATGAGGAATTCAAAAAGTTTTTTGAATTATTAGTAAGCAAACAAGCTGAAAAAATTGTACTTAAAAAAGCATAGCAATGGACATAAAAAACTCTCAACAACAGGTTGATACTTGGATTAAAGAACATGGTGTTCGTTATTTCAACGAACTAACGAATATGGCTCAACTTACTGAAGAGGTAGGAGAAGTAGCTAGAATTATTGCTAGACGTTATGGTGAGCAAAGCGAAAAAGAAAGCGATAAGGATAAAGATCTAGGAGAAGAATTAGCTGATGTTGTTTTTGTGGTTTTATGTCTTGCTAATCAAACAGGAATTGATTTGCAAGCCGCTTTCGATAAGAAAATGGATAAGAAAACCAAGCGTGATCACGACAGACACCACAACAACGAAAAGTTAAAATAGCTTAATGGATATAAAACTTAATAAATCAACAATCCAAAACCTTCAATCTGTTTGTATTGAAAATACACATACAAGTAAATTATCGATTAGAATAACTGGTTCTAAAAGCGAATCAAACAGATTGTTGTTATTACAAGCTTTATATCCAAACATTGAAATTGAAAATATTTCAAATTCGGATGATACCATGGTAATGGCTGAAGCCTTATCCACAACTTCTAACATTATCAATATTCATCATGCCGGAACTGCCATGCGTTTTTTAACTGCTTATTTTTCCACGCAAAATGGGAGAGAAGTAGTTTTAACCGGTTCTGATAGAATGAAGGAGCGTCCAATAAAAATTTTGGTAGAAGCACTCCAAAGTCTCGGAGCTGAGATTTCCTATTTGGAGACCGAAGGTTTTCCGCCATTAAAAATTAAAGGAAAAACTTTAACTCAAAACAAGGCAAGTTTAAAAGCCGACGTTAGCAGTCAGTATATTTCGGCTTTGCTCCTTATAGCGCCAAGACTAGAAAACGGTCTAGAACTTACCTTAGAGGGAGAAATAACATCTGTTCCTTATATCAATTTGACTTTAAGTTTGCTAAATGAAGTAGGTATAAAAAATTCATTTAAGAAACAGGTTATAAAAGTCGAACAACAATCAAGAATTAACAATTACAAATTGGTAATCGAATCCGATTGGTCGTCTGCATCTTATTTTTATAGCATTTTGGCTTTAAGCCAAGTTGGAACAGAAATTAGCCTTTCTTCATATAAAAAGGATTCCTTGCAAGGAGATTCTGTTTTGGCGGAAATTTACCAGCAATTTGGGGTTGAAACTACATTTAGTAATAACAATATTATTCTTCGGAAAACAACATCAATTAACGGTAAAACAACCATCAAATTGAATTTATCAAACACTCCAGATATTGCACAAACCATAGCAGTAACTTGCTTAGGATTAGGGTTGGAATGTCACCTTGCCGGACTTCATACTTTAAAAATAAAAGAAACCGATAGACTATTAGCGCTTAAAACCGAAATTGAAAAATTGGGAGCGGAAATATTAATTACCGACGACAGTTTGATGTTAAAAGCTTCAAAAAATCTAAAAAACAATGTAAGTATCAATACTTATAACGATCATCGAATGGCCTTGGCATTCGCACCTTTAGCACTAAAAACCTCAATGATTATCAAGGATGCTGAGGTTGTTTCAAAATCATATCCAACTTTTTGGGAAGACCTTAAAAGCATTGGATTTAAAATTACAAAATAATAAGTGGCTAAATACTTGACAACGCCTACTTTCAGGTCGTATATTTGCACCTTTCCAAAATAATAGATTTTCACAAAATATGTGCCTCATTTATAAAAAGTGAAAACGATAAAAACAAACTATATATGAAATTATCACATTTTAATTTTGATCTTCCAGAAGAATTATTAGCAGAATATCCAGCTGAAAATAGGGATGAATCTCGTTTAATGGTTTTAGATAGAGCAAAACAAACTATCGAACACAAAACCTTTAAAGATTTAATTGACTATTTCGACGAAGATGATGTAATGATTCTTAACGATACGAAAGTATTTCCTGCCAGACTTTTTGGAAACAAAGAGAAAACAGGAGCAAGAATTGAAGTGTTTTTATTGAGGGAATTAAATGAAGAACAACGCCTTTGGGATGTTCTTGTAGATCCAGCTAGAAAAATAAGAATTGGAAATAAATTATACTTTGGTGAAGAAGAATCTTTAGTGGCTGAAGTTATTGATAACACAACATCAAGAGGTAGAACTTTACGTTTCTTATACGATGGATCTTATAGAGATTTTCGTGTAAAACTTAAGGAACTAGGTGAAACTCCACTTCCAAAATATATTAAAAGAGAAGTAGAACCAGAAGACGAAGAGCGTTACCAAACAATTTTTGCTAAAAACGAAGGAGCAGTAGCTGCGCCAACAGCTGGTTTGCATTTCTCTAAACACCTATTAAAACGTCTAGAAATAAAAGGAATTAATTTTGCTGAAGTAACCCTACATGTTGGTTTAGGTACTTTTAATCCTGTTGAGGTTGAAGATTTATCTAAGCACAAAATGGATAGTGAAGAAATCATTATTAAAAAGGAAGCTGTAGATATTATTAATAAAGGAATTAAAAATAAAAAACGTGTATGTGCTGTTGGTACAACTGCAATGCGAGCTATTGAAAGTTCAGTATCTTCAAACGGAACATTAAACGAGTTTGATGGTTGGTCTAATAAATTCATTTTCCCTCCGTACGATTTTAGTATTGCAAACTGTATGATTACTAACTTTCATACACCAAAATCAACTTTATTGATGATGGCTTCGGCTTTTGCAGGTCACGATTTTATTAAAAAAGCGTACGACGAAGCAATTAAAGAAAAATACAAATTCTATAGCTATGGCGATGCTATGCTAATTATTTAATTAGGATTACCTATAAAAAAAAGCCTTGTTTATACAGGGCTTTTTTGTTTTTTGGGCATTCCACTTTGTGCACTTCGCTTTTTGTTCGAAAAGTGTCGCGCTTTCACTACTCGCTTTTTTATAATGCATAGGCGCAACAACATAAAAAGAGCTCAAACACCCCGATAGCTATCGGGCCGTTCAATCCCTAATGTGCTAGCCTAAGGTAGTTGCATAAATTCAAAAACAGTAATTCGTCAATCCAAACCCTTATTTCGTAAAATCCTTTTATTACTTTTGCAAAACAATGACAACATCAAAAAAAGACATACGCGCCCTGACAAAAGAGCAACTTCGAGATTTCTTTGTTAAAGAAGGAGATCAAGCCTTTCGTGGAAATCAAGTTTACGAATGGTTATGGAGTAAAGGTGCCCATAGCTTTGAAGATATGACTAATATTTCCAAAGAAACCAGGCAAATGCTCGAAGATAACTTTGTTATCAACCACATTCATGTAGATACCATGCAGAAAAGTAACGATGGTACTATTAAAAATGCTGTTCGATTGCATGATGGGTTAATTGTAGAATCAGTTTTAATTCCTACAAAAACAAGAACCACAGCGTGTGTATCTAGTCAAGTTGGTTGTAGCTTAGATTGCAGATTTTGTGCAACATCTAGACTTAAACGTATGCGTAATCTAAACCCAGACGAAATTTTTGATCAGGTTGTGGCTATCGATAAAGAAAGTAGATTATACTACGACAGACCTTTAAGTAATATTGTGTTTATGGGAATGGGTGAGCCGCTTATGAACTACAATAACGTACTAAAAGCTATCGATAAAATTACTTCTGACGAAGGTTTAGGAATGTCGCCAAAACGAATTGTTGTTTCTACTTCAGGTGTACCAAAAATGATTAAAAAAATGGCCGATGATGAGGTTAAGTTTAAACTAGCTGTATCTCTTCATTCTGCAATTGATGAAGTTAGAACGTCTATCATGCCATTTAATGCAACCTTCCCTTTAGCTGATTTACGTGAAGCTTTGGAGTATTGGTATGCCAAAACAAAAAATAGAATTACCTACGAATATGTTGTTTGGAAGGACATTAACGATAAGAAAAAAGATGTTGATGCCTTAATAGAGTTTTGCAAATTTGCGCCAAGTAAGGTTAATTTAATTGAATACAACCCTATAGACGATGGCGAATTCCAACACGCCAATAACGAAGCTATAGACATGTATGTGTCAATGCTCGAGGCCAACCATATTACAGTAACCGTTAGACGTTCTAGAGGAAAGGATATTGATGCGGCTTGTGGACAATTGGCTAATAAAAGCTAATTATATTATTTGATTTGATATCTTTGATACACAAGTGAAAATAGTAGAACAAATAAAACAGCCCATCGACTACGAAATGGAACTTTTTGAACAGAAGTTCCTACTTTCTATGTCTTCTAAAGTAGCGTTACTTAATAGAATCACTCATTACATCGTTAATAGAAAAGGCAAGCAAATGCGTCCTATGTTTGTTTTTCTTGTCGCTAAAATGGTTTCTAATGGTGAGGTTAGTGAGCGTACCTATCGTGGTGCTTCTGTTATAGAACTTATCCATACAGCAACTTTGGTCCATGACGATGTGGTTGATGAAAGTAATAGGCGTCGAGGATTTTTCTCAATAAATGCCCTTTGGAAAAATAAAATTGCCGTATTAGTAGGCGATTATTTGCTTTCAAAAGGACTCCTACTTTCTATCGATAATAACGATTTCGATTTACTTAAAATTATTTCCATAGCCGTAAGGGAAATGAGTGAAGGCGAATTACTTCAAATAGAAAAAGCCAGAAAATTAGATATCACAGAAGATATTTATTACGAAATTATACGTCAAAAAACAGCTACATTAATTGCAGCTTGTTGTAGTCTTGGTGCTGCTTCAGTAAAACCAGAATCGGACCATGTGGAACGCATGAGAAAATTTGGAGAACTAATAGGAATGGCTTTTCAAATAAAAGACGATTTATTCGATTATGGAAATGAGGCAATAGGTAAGCCTACTGGAATTGATATTAAAGAGCAGAAAATGACCTTGCCATTAATTTATGTGTTAAATCGAGCAGATAAAAACGATAGAAGATGGCTTATTAATTCTATTAAAAATCATAATAAGGATAAAAAACGGGTTAAAGAAGTAATAAGCTACGTTAAAGAAAATGGAGGATTAGATTATGCTGTTTCTAAAATGAAAGAATTCCAACAAGAAGCTCTTCAAATACTTGAAATCTATCCAAAAACAACATTTAAAAGCTCGCTAGAGCTTATGGTTAATTATGTAATTGACAGAAAAAAGTAAAATATCTCGGTTAATAAAACATCTTTTTAGTACTTTTCCTTTGAATGCTTAAAATAACTCTATATCTTTAAATATTCGTAATTGATTGATAGTAAGATTGTTAATAGTCTTAATCTCTTACGATATGTTTAGTACCAATTGGTTATTTCCAATATCATTAATCTTCGGATTAGTTTTCGTCCTCTTTAACTGGTTTGGAGATGCAAACTATGTCTCTGAACTAAATCAAGAAGATGGGCCGATAGAATACTTGACGGCGTTTTTCTACCTTTTAGCTTTTATACTTTGCTTAGTTGTGATTTTTAAAACCAAAAAGAAATTGGTGTTCCCTATTACTTGGGTGATTTTGTGTTTTGTTTTTTTGGGAGAGGAAACAAGCTGGTTTCAAAGAGTTTTTAATTATTCTGTTCCTGCAGTTGAAGCAGTTAATGTTCAAAAGGAATTCAACTTCCATAACCTAGATATGTTTGTCGGCGAGAAGCTTTTTGTTGACGGTAAAATAAGCCAAGCAGGGGTAATTAATTTCTTCAAATCCTCTCAAAATATTTTTAGAATAGGCTTTTTTGGCTACTTTTTTGCTTTACCTCTTCTCATGTTCAATAAAAAAGTTGAAACTCTACTACTAAGAATTGGATATCAAAAACCAGGAATAAAATTACTATTTGTTATGCTAATTATATTTGTCTTGTCCTTTGTGTTAGCAGTTTCGTCACCAGTATTGGTTAAAATGGCCATGGCTGAAACTAGAGAAATGCTATATGCATACTTTATATTTATATACATTGGTTTTTATTATTGGCAACGTAGTAGGTCTGAATCCATAGTGTAACTTCAAAGAAAATATTTTAATAAATTGCTTGATGTAGATGTTCTATACATTTGCTTTTCAATATAAATTGGAGCACTGCAAGTTTTTACAATCTAAATAAAAGGTTTTGCTTTAATAAGTTTAGAATCGTTCAAAATATGCGATAGATATTTATTTACTATGCAGTAAGTTCTAGTTTTTATCTGCTTAACGCCATAACACCAATTATTTTATTAAAATTCCATTTTTTAGCTTTAAAATTTAAATAGGTTTAACAGAAGTTTATATGATTAAGACTTAATTTTAGTACTTTTATACGCTATAAAATTCTAAGCCATTGATATCAAGATCCACCATAGACCAAGTATTTGAAACAGCTCGTGTAGAAGAGGTTATTGGCGATTTTGTCCAATTAAAAAAATCTGGTAGTAGTTTTAAAGGTTTAAGTCCGTTTAGTGATGAACGCTCTCCTAGTTTCATGGTTTCGCCTGTAAAACAAATTTGGAAAGACTTTTCAAGTGGGAAAGGAGGGAACGTTGTAGCCTTTTTAATGGAGCACGAGCACTTTACTTATCCTGAAGCCATAAAGTACTTAGCTAATAAGTACAATATTGAAATTGAAGAAACCGAGCAAACTAATGAGCAAAAGGAGCAGGCTGACGAGCGTGAAAGTTTGTATTTGGTAAGTGAGTTTGCAAGCAAGTATTTTCAAAATATATTACACAAAACAGATCAAGGAAAAGCTATAGGTTTAAGTTATTTTAAAGAACGTGGCTTTACTGAAGAAACCATAAAAAAATTCCATTTAGGTTATTCCTTAGACGAATGGCAAGCTTTTACAGACGAGGCTTTAAAGCAAGGGTATCAACTAGAATTTCTCGAAAAAACGGGGGTTACCATCGTTAAAGGCGAAAAGCGTTTTGATCGATTTAAAGGACGTGTTATGTTTCCAATAAGAAGTATGAGCGGACGAGTTCTTGGGTTTGGAGGAAGAATTTTAATTAACGATAAAAAAGCTGCCAAGTATTTAAATTCACCTGAAAGTGATATTTACCATAAAAGTAAAGTGCTTTATGGAATTTTTCATGCTAAGCAGAGTATAGCTAAAGAAGATAATTGTTATTTGGTTGAAGGATATACGGATGTTATACAATTTCACCAAAGAGGAATTCAAAATGTAGTGTCTTCATCTGGAACAGCTTTGACTCCAGATCAAATCCGATTAATAAACAGATTGACAAAAAATATTACTGTATTATTTGATGGTGATGAAGCTGGGCTTAGAGCATCCCTTCGTGGGATTGATTTAATTTTGGAACAAGGCATGAACGTTAAGATATGCACCTTTCCAGCAGGTGACGATCCTGATAGTTTTGCAAAACAAAATACTTTAGAAGAAGTAACCCTATACCTAGAAGAGAATGCCCAGGATTTTATCCAGTTTAAAGCTTCTATGTTGTTTGAGGCTTCTAAAAATGACCCTATTAAGAAAGCGGAAACGGTTCGTGATATTGTTAATAGCATTTCTAAAATTCCTGACAGAATTAAGCGTGAAATATACATTCAAGAGTGTTCCAAAATCATGGATATTAGTGAGGATGTTCTGTATAGTACTTTAGCGCAATCTTCAAAAAAAGAATTCCAAGATGCTAGCAAACAATTTAACCAAGAGCAAAAGGCTTTTGATGTTATAAAGAACCAACCAGTCCAAAAGGGAGTTGATGTTCAATATGAATTGGAGCGAAAAATTATTCAAATTTTGTTGTTGTATGGAAATAGAACGGAAGATTTTGAAGATTTAATCCTAAAAGAAAACGAAAAACACGAGTTGGTTTTAGAGCCTATAGTTCATCAAGCAAAAGTATTTGAAAAAATATTTTTAGATCTACAGGAGGATGAAATGGAGTTTACAAACGTGAAATTTAAAGGCCTCTACTATAAAATTATTGATACCTTAAATCAAAATCCTGAATTTGCCTTAGAGAATTTTGTAAACGACGTAGATGCGGAGTTAGCCTCAGAAATGACAACTATTTTAATGGAAGACGAGCGGTATACTTTATCTAATTGGGAGCGGAAGAATATTTTTCCAAAAGAGAAGACTGATTCCGTAGCACAGTTGGTAAATGAAACCATACTTAATTTACGTTGTTTTTTAATTAGCAAGAAAATAGATGCGCTTAGTCAAGAAACTAAGAGTAATTTAGAAGTGCAATATCGTGAAATATTGGAGGAGGTTGTTGGTTACAAAAAACTGGACAACTTACTATCAAGAAAGTTGAACAAAAGCTCTTTAAATTTCCATTAATTTAGCTCTGTTAATTAAATCTACTATGTTTTCTACATGTAGTTTTTTCATTAATCGCGCTTTATATGTGCTAACTGTTTTTTCATTAATTTCAAGTTCTTCTGCAATTTCTTTGTTTTTCCTTCCCACAGAAATAAGTTTTAACACTTCAATTTCTCTGGTAGAAAGTTTTTTATAAGGAAATCGGTTGGAATGGCTGGCAGGTCCTCCAAAAGCCACTTTACTTGCTAAGTTATTACTTAAATATTTACCTCCTTGAGCAACCTTTATAATAGCTTCTTTAAGGGTAACTATGTTGGCACTTTTAGACAAATACCCAGAAGCTCCTGCTTTAATTGTATTAAGCGCGTAGATTTCTTCAGGTTGCGCAGAAAACATGAGAACTTTTATTTGTGGAAATTCCTTAGATAAACGCCTTAAGGCTGTAATGCCATTAAGTTTGGGAAGGTCTATTTCAGATAAAATTACATCTGCTTGTTCCTGTTTAAGAAAATCAAATATAGATTCTCCATTACTTACTCCCCCAACTACCGTTATGTCTTTGGATGCAACAAACAAAAGTTCGATGCCTTTTCTAATAATAGGGTGGCTATCAACCACTAACAGTTTTATCATGTTTTCAAGAATTTTAAATATTAAGTAAGACTGTTGAGGCAGAAAAAGGTGTGTCGTATATAGTAAAGATAGGAAAATTCTGTTAAAATCTCGTTGTTTTTATTTTAAATTATTAGGAATCACGCAAATAGGGATAGGAGTCATTTTATGTTTATTGGCTGAGTTTAATCGTTTGTAAATTTTAAAAACATCTTTTTGCCTGCCTTCAAAATCTTCTACGGTTTTGTTCATTTCGGCCATTTTCATGGCCCATTCAAGTTCAGGGTAGGAAGCTCCTAGTTGGTCTTCATCACTTCTGTCATCTCCAAATAAACCATCGCTTGGAGCTGCATTTATAATTGAGTTAGGAACCTTTAGAGCTTTCGCAATTTGATACACTTCAGATTTTAATAGATCGGCAATAGGACTTAAATCCACGCCACCATCACCATACTTTGTATAAAATCCAACACCAAAATCTTCTATTTTATTACCAGTTCCTGCAACCAATAATTTATGCAATCCAGCGTAATAATATAAGGTTGTCATTCGTAATCGTGCTCGAGTATTGGCTAAAGCCATGTCTACAATAGCTTGGTCTCCAGTACGAGAAACTTCAGATTTAAAGGCTTCAAAAACAGGTGTTAAATCAGTTCTTAAATCGCTTATGTTTGTAAAGTTATTTTTAAGAAAACTAATATGTTCTTGTGCTCTTGTTACATGAGATTTCGCTTGATGAATAGGCATTTCTAGACACAAAACTTCTAATCCGGTTTTAGCGCAAAGCGTTGAGGTAACGGCAGAATCGATGCCTCCAGAGATACCAAGAACAAAACCATTAACATTTGCTTTTAATGCGTATTCTTTAAGCCAATTTACTATATGGTCTATTACTTTTTCTGTATCCATTTTCAATGTGTTTTTAAACAAAGTATCTTACCTTTGCTAAACAAAAGTAAAAGAATCACCTTATTAATAAAAATTAACAAGCTTTTTGTTTTATATGAAGAATTTTAGCGTTCTATTTTTAGTGTTGATTTCTGTTTTTTCATGTAAAAAAGACAGTAAAGTTGAAAAAGAAATAGCAAGTATTCCAATCGAGTATAACATTGAACGATTTGATAAAATTTTCGGGGAAACTACTGAAGAAAATTTGGTTGAAACAAAAAGAGCTTATCCATTTATGTTCTCCGAAAAGTATACAGATTCTTTTTGGATTGCAAAGGTACACGATACTTTACAACAGCAATTAACAAAAGAAACTGCTCGTGTTTTTCCTGAATTAAACAAAGAAAAAAAGGAAATTACTCAGCTTTTCCAACATCTTTCATATTATTTTCCAGAATTTAAAACTCCAAGAGTTATAACTGTTACATCAAGTGTAGATTATAGAAATAAGGTTTTAGTTACCGATACTATTGTATTAATTTCTTTAGATACATATTTAGGAAATGATCATGAGTTTTATCAAGGCATACAAAAATACTTGAGACAAAATTTTATTAAGGAACAAATGGTTGTGGATATGGCCGCTGAGTATTCTGAAAAATATATCTACCAACAACAAATTAAAACCTTATTAGATGAGATGGTTTATTATGGAAAACAGCTTTATTTTAAAGATTTGGTTATTCCGTTTAAAACTGATGCTGACAAAATTGGTTACTCTCAAGAACAAATAGATTGGGCTAGTGCTAACGAAACTGAAATTTGGCGTTATTTTGTAGAACGTGAATTGTTATTTAGTACAGATGCCTCCCTTCCAAATAGGTTTATAAATCCAGCTCCTTTTTCTAAATTTCAATTGGAAGAAATTGATAGGGAATCTCCTGGAAAAATTGGAAGGTATATGGGATGGCAAATCGTTAAGGCTTTCATGGCTAATAACAATGTGTCGATTAAGGATATGTTGCAAATGGAAGCAAAGGAAATTTTTAATCAGTCAAATTTTAAACCAAAAAAATAAATGGCAAATACAACATCAAAAATCGAATTATCTGTCGAGTTAGACGAGAATAGAATTCCTGAAAAACTACTTTGGACAGCAGAGGATGGGGGTATAAACAACGAAGAAGCTAAAGCGATGTTATTATCTGTCTGGGACAGTAACGCACAAGAAACCTTAAGAATTGACTTGTGGACCAAAGATATGCCTGTAGATGAAATGAAATTATTTTTCCATCAAACCTTAGTTGCTATGAGTGATACGTTTCATAGAGCTACTAATGATGAGAAAATGACTGCAACTATGAAAGATTTTTGTGATTATTTTGCAGAGAAATTAGAATTGAAAAAATAAAAGGATTGCTAATTAGTAGTCTTTGTTTGGAGTTATAACTTAATAAGTCAAAACAACTATAAATTGCTTAGGGGTTTGTGTCGAGCAAAACTTGAAATTTGTTTTTATATTTATCTGTAAGGGATGTTTCCTATACTCAAAAATGTTGTAACAGCTTCATTCACTAAAGCAATTGTAATGGTCTACCTCAATAGGGAAGCTTCTCTTTATTCATAGGAAACAAAACTGTAATATCTATTTAAATTTCATTAGTCTAAATGAATTGTTTAAACTTAGTTATTTCTTTTGTACGAAACTTTTAAAACAAGCCCATAGAATTAATTTATATGGGCCTGTTATTGTCTATTGTAAAGTGGTTGTATTGGTTGTCGCTAGTTTTGTTTTATTATAAATGTAGCTTGCATTTGAACCAACCAATCAGCATTAGTTGGATGAGATAGATATTTATAAACTCCTGCCTTTAAATTGATAGGAAGATACCTGTTGTGGGTAATTAATTTTCCAGCGCCTGCACCTATCGGGACTTCCCATTGTTTTTTACTAGGTGCATTCCAATTAGCAGTAATGTATGGATTGGAGTAAACATACCATCCTCTGTTTAGTCTCTTAGATAAAATAATTTGTGAATTTAGATAATTGACATCTTCGGTGTTACTTGGTCCAGCAACAGAAAAGTAGTTCTGTAATATTAAACCATAAGTAAAACCATTTGTTTGTTTTAAAGCAATAACAGAAGGACCAATGGAGAGTTTATCAAAACCTAGCCCTTTTAGTCCAGATGGCAACATAAAAGCTGGACCAAATCCCCAAGAGAAATCACTTTGTTTTGCAGTGGTAAGGGTTCCGAGAATGGTTGTGTTTCCTACACCATTTTCATAACCTTTCTCTGTTTGAGCATTAATCAAGGGTAGGTTAGCTTGTGTTACTAACAACAAGTTTTTTGATAGCTTCACGGGGATTGTGGGTTGTAGGTTTACTGAGTTAACATAATCGTCGTTAATTGAAAGGTCATAATTTAACGGGATACTTGCCATGTTGGCAATCGGATTGTGGATTTTGTCTTCCAAGCTGTTTCCGTCTTCATAAACAGCGGTTTTTCTGTTTTCCTGTGCGTTAAGTATCGACGCAAGCATGAATCCAAACGCAAATAAAAAATGTTTTTTCATAGGTTGAACTTTTAAAATTACTGTAATAATTTGCTATCAATCTGAATTTCAACTTTTAATATTTGGGGAAAATTGTTTTTTGTAAGATAAATATACTAAGAATAACTTATTAAAGGAAATAGAAAGTTAAAATTGTATGCTGTAAGTATTTTGAAATCAGCATCTAAGTTGGTTTGTGGACTTAATTTAATTTGAAAACAGAAAGTAATTTCTAAACAGAAAGGTGAACGGAGAAAAGGATATATTTAATATATTGTTTTTTTACCACTCATTAATCCTATTAGAATCTAGTTTAATAAAAATAAATAGAAGAATGGTAAAAGCCCACAAACCTGAACCTCCATAACTAAAGAAGGGTAGTGGAATACCTATAGTTGGAATGAGCCCCATTACCATACCTATATTAACCATAAAATGGAAAAATAGAATTGATGCAACACTATAGCCATAAACCCTACTGAATTGCGATTTTTGTAATTCAGCAAGATGTAAAATCCGTAGAAGTAAAAGGACAAAAACTATTACAACGAATGTGGTTCCTGCAAAACCCCATTCTTCACCAACGGTACTAAATATATAATCGGTGTGTTGTTCTGGAACAAATTTTCCTGTGGTTCTTGTTCCTTGCATAAATCCTTTTCCTGTTAAGCCTCCAGAACTAATAGCTTTCTCAGATTCGTATAGATTGTATAAAATATCACGACGCATTTCAGCAATTCTTACAGGATCCTTTTCCAAACGTAACCAAAGACTAATTCTATCTTTTTGGTGTGCTTGTAAAATATTGTCATATAAAAACTCCACCCCAGAACTTAAAACGATACAAGCTATTATTGCAAATATTGTTTTTATAATAGCAGGCTTTTTTCGTCTTGTAAAATGATATACTAAAATAATAAGAGTAATAACTACGCTTGTAGTAATATCATCAAATTTTAAAGAACTTACAGTGATAGAAGCTAGAAGAACACCTAAAATTAAGTAAGTTTTTGGTAGTCCTTCGCGGTAGAATACAAAAAAGAAAGCAGCATAAACTAAGGCACTACCCGTATCGTTTTGGAGTATTACAAGGATAGCTGGAATGGCTATAATTAAAAAGGCTCTTACTTGATCTTTAAAATGCTTTATATCGGTATTTAAATCGCTAATAAACTTTGCTACCGCTAATGCAGTTGCAGCTTTAGCAAACTCACTTGGTTGCAATGTCATTCCTCCAATTCCATACCAAGCTGTGGCGCCATTAACATTTTTTCCAAATATAAAGAGTCCAACCATAGATAGCATGGATACTATGTAGATTACACTAGAGAACCGTTCGTAAAATTTTGATTCAATAGATAAAACAAGAATAATTAAAGCGAAGTTTAAAAGGATAAATATGGATTGCTTTCCGTAGGGTTGTTCCATATTAAAATAATCTATGGTATCACCAACATGAGAAGCCGATAAAATATTGAGCCATCCGAAACCTACCAACATTAAAAACAGAATGATGGTAATCCAGTCAAATTGAAAATATTTATTGTTATCTCTATACATTATTTGTTAATGGTAAATGGTTTACCTGAATATGGTTTTGCATATTCGTCCTCTAGGCTTTTTTCTAAAACAAGTTTTTCCATTTGTTTTAAAGTTACCTCTCCTTTAATATATTGCTCAATCATTAAACTGGCAATTCTTCCTGCCCAACGTGATCCATAGTAACCATTTTCTACAAAAACGGCAATGGCAATTTTTGGGTTATCTTTAGGAGCAAAGGCAATAAAAATTGAGTGATCTGTTAATTGGGTTCTTTTACCATCAATTATGGCAAAGTTTTCAGAAGTACCTGTTTTACCACAAATTTCAATTCCTGGAACTTGTAAAAACCTAGCAGTTCCATAATTATATACATCAAAAAGGCCTTCTACCACAGGTTCAAAGTATTTTGGATCAACAGTTGTATGTTTTACCGTAGTGTAATTTTCGTCAATAGTTTGGCCAGCTATTTCTTTAATTATATGTGGTGTGTAATAATGTCCTCTGTTTGCAATTGCTGCTGTGGCATTTGCTAATTGGATAGGGGTAACTAGAACCTCACCTTGGCCAATTGAATTGGAAATAATAGTTGTAGATCCCCAATTAAAATCCGGATACCATTTGTCGTAATAAGCACCATCAGGTATATTCCCTTTTTTTCCAATAGGTAAATCGTATCCAAGGAAATTTCCTAATCCAAAACTCTTCATATGATCACTCCAAACATCCATACCTTGACCTGCATCGGAGTACTTGTCAATACTTTTTCTGAAAGCATTAGCAAAATAGGAGTTACAAGATTTTGCAATTCCCATTATTAAATCTCTTTTACCTCCTCCACAATGACAGCCCATTGTTCCACGTCTTCCATAACGGTAAACTCCGGTGCAATTGATTGTGGTTTCAGGTGTAATGGCTTTTTCTTGTAGTGCTTCCAAGGCCACTAAAATTTTAAAAGGCGACCCAGGTTCGTGCATACGCAACAAGCCTCTATCAATTAATGGTCGACTTAAAGTGTCATTATATAACTTCGTAAAATTTCTAGAACGTTGTCTTCCTACTAATAAATTAGGGTTGTACGTAGGAGCTGAGACCAAACTTAAAATCTCTCCTGTGGCAGGTTCAATAGCTACAATACCTCCGCGTTTATTCTGCATGAGTTTTTCTCCGTACTCCTGAAGTTTTGCGTCAATTGTAATGGTAATGTCTTTTCCTTGTTGGGGAATGGTATCATACATTCCATCTTTATACGGACCTAGATCTCTGTTAAATCGATCTTTCTGAATGAATTTTATTCCTTTTACTCCTCTTAACTCTTCTTCATAAGAAAGTTCAACACCTTGTTTTCCTATAAGGTCCCCCATGTTGTAATAAGGGTTTTTTTCTATTTGAGAAGGTGTGGCTTCAGCAATATAGCCTAAAACGTTTGCTCCAATAGCTGTTTGATAATCTCTTAATGAACGCTTTTGGATATAGAAACCTTCGTATTTTCTCATTTTTTCTTGTAATACAGCATAATCTTCTTTGGAAAGTTGTGCTACAAAAACAGAAGGTAATCTAGGTGAATAATGATAAGCTCGTTTATATATTTTTTTGAATTGCTCCTTATCAATTTTTAAAAGATTGCAAAACTCTAAAGTGTCCAAGGGCTTAACTTCTCTAGGAATAATCATTACGTCATAAGAAGGTTGATTAGAAACTAAAAGAGTTCCATTTCTATCGTAAACAAAACCGCGTTTTGGGTAGTCGTAAACTTTTCTTATGGCATTATCGTCGTATAAGCTGTGTTCTTCAGCATGGTAAACTTGTAAATAAAAAAGTCTAGCAATAAAGCTAATGCCGACCAAAATAATAGTAATAAACAGTAAAAGTTGTCTCATTATTTTCTCCTGTTAAAAATAACGGTTGTTAGTAAACAAAGTATAATAGTAAATATACTAGAGAATAACGTGTATTGAAGGATTAAAATTATTTTATAAAAGTTAAAAATTTCTAAGGAAAAGAGTACTAAATGATGAATTATAGTTAATATAATTATATAGCTTAATTTAGATCCAAATTCTACATTACTAAACTTAAGGGTTTGATGGTCGTAAACAGCACCAAAAGAAAGCTTCAAAATAGCAGGTCTTATATAAGCAATTGTTACAGAGGCTGCAGCATGAATTCCACCCGAATCTAAAAACATATCAATGGTTAAGCCCAATAAAAAACTCAGGAAAATAAAAATAACTCGATTGTTTTTTAAAGGAAATAATAAAATAAATAAAATGTATAAATACGGGTTTATATAACCAAGGAAATTAATATGGCTTAATATTAACACCTGCAATAAAGCAAGAATTACAAAACGGAAGGAATGTGTTAATACAATACTATTCATGAGGATTATTTAATAGCATGTTAATTTCATTTACATCCTTGTTTTCAATAATATACACATGTTCCAAACTAGTCATGTCGTTAAATAAACGGACGTGAATGGTGTAATAGTTTTCTGAAGAATCTAGATTGTAGCTTTCAATTGTTCCAATCGGAATGTTTTTCGGAAAAATGGCCGAACGACCAGAAGTTACAATGGTATCTCCTTTTTGTATTGGTGCTATTTTTTGAATTTCAGTTAACTGTACTATGTGTGGTGATTTTCCATTCCAAATTAATGATCCAAAATGATTGGATTTTTTTAATTGAGCACTAATGCGGCTTGTAGTGTTTAAAATAGAAATTACAGTAGCATATTTTTTACTTGTATTATCCACAATACCCACAATTCCTTTTGAAGAAATAACTCCAAAGTCCTGTTGAATACTATCTCTTTTTCCTCGATTTAGTAATAAAATATTATTGCTTGAAGAATAGCTGTTTTTGATAATAATTGCTGGAGAGAATTTATACGAAATTCCTGAATACAAGCTATCTACAAAAGTTTCTTGAATGCTATCTGGCTGATTGTATAAAATAGACCTTAGATGGTTGTTTTCTTCTTGAAGCAACTCATTTTGCGATCTTAGGTGAATGTACTCGTTAACATTATTTATAGAATTATAAATTCCGCCGGACAAAAAGTTTGCCGAATTTATAAATTTACTTTTATGATACGAATGCGATTGAATAGTAAAACCAAAAGCAATTGAAAACAACAATAAGTATAACAAAAAGCTTTTGTTTCTTATGATGAAGTTTATTATTTGCTGCATGTGTTAGCCTATTTTATCAAAACGCTTTTGTATTTGGAGATGTTTTTTAGAGTAATTCCTGTTCCACGAACAACTGCACGTAATGGATCTTCAGCAATATAAACAGGTAAGTCTGTTTTTTGAGATAAACGTTTGTCTAACCCTCTTAACATTGATCCACCACCAGCTAAATAGATACCAGTATTGTAAATATCTGCCGCTAATTCAGGAGGAGTTTGAGACAGAGTTTCCATAACCGCATCTTCTATTCGTAAAATAGATTTATCTAAAGCTTTAGCTATTTCTCTATACGAAATATTAACTTGTTTTGGTTTACCCGTTAATAAATCACGTCCTTGAACACTCATGTCTTCTGGAGGAAGTTCCAAATCTTCAGTTGCAGCACCAATTTGAATTTTTATTTTTTCAGCAGTACGCTCTCCAACATATAGGTTGTGTTGGGTACGCATGTAATAAACGATGTCGTTTGTAAATACATCACCTGCAATTTTAACTGATTTATCACAAACAATTCCACCAAGAGCAATAACCGCAATTTCGGTAGTACCACCACCTATATCTACAATCATATTTCCTTTTGGCTGCATAATATCAACCCCAATACCAATTGCTGCAGCCATAGGCTCCATAATTAAATATACCTCTTTTCCGTTTACACGCTCACAAGACTCTTTTACTGCACGCATTTCTACTTCTGTAATACCTGAAGGAATACACACAACCATACGCAAGGCAGGAGTGAAAAATTTCTTTTTTAATGCAGGAATATTTTTAATAAATAAGCTTATCATTTGTTCACTAGCATCAAAATCTGCAATTACACCATCTTTCAATGGTCTTACAGTTTTAATGTTCTCGTGAGTTTTTCCTTGCATTAAGCTGGCTTCCTTACCAACGGCAATTATTTTTCCAGAAATTCTATCTCGTGCTACAATAGAAGGACTATCAACCACTACTTTATCATTATGAATAATAAGTGTGTTTGCAGTTCCTAAATCTATTGCTATATCCTCGGTTAGGAAGTCAAAAAATCCCATGTGTTTTATTCGTTATTTGAGGGTTGTTAATCAAATCTTGTAAATGTAATAAAAGTTACTCAATAAAATAACTTAGCTTTTCTTTTTGAACTTTTATTTTTTGTTTAGAAACTTGTTTTGTTTAAAGACTCTCTGTATTAGTGTTTAAAATGTCTTGTTCCTGTAAATACCATTGCTACATTGTTTTCATTGCAGTAGTCAATACTCAATTGGTCTTTTATAGAACCTCCTGGTTGAATTACTGCTGAAATACCAACTTTTTCTGCAATTTCCACGCAATCTGGAAATGGGAAAAAAGCATCACTTGCCATAACAGCTCCTTTTAAGTCGAAATTAAAAGATAAAGCTTTGTGTATAGATTGGTTTAAAGCATCTACACGACTTGTTTGTCCTGTTCCACTTGCACATAATTGTTTGTTTTTCACTAAAACTATAGTATTCGACTTAGTGTGCTTGCAAATTTTAGATGCAAATATTAGGTCTTCTAACTCGTTTTGGCTTGGTTTATTGTTTGTAGCATATGTTAAACCTGAAATAGTATCTGTTAAATTATCTCTATCCTGAACTAGAACACCATTCAAACAAGTTCTAACCGTTGTTTGTGGTAGTTCAATATCTTTCTGGATTAATAAAATTCTATTCTTTTTACTTTTTAACAATTCTTCTGCTTCAGTTGAAAATGAAGGTGCGATTACCACTTCACAAAATAAATCGTTAATTTCTTTAGCAGTAGCTAAATCAATTTCAGTGTTGCTTATTAGAATTCCACCAAATGCCGAAACTGGATCTCCTGCTAAAGCATCAACATAGGCTTTGTGAATAGTGTCGCGTTGTGCAAAACCACAAGCGTTATTGTGTTTTAAAATAGCGAAAGTTGGTGCTTCACCTTTAAATTCATTCATTAAATTAACTGCAGCATCAACATCTAAAAGGTTGTTATAGCTTAATTCCTTTCCGTGAAGCTTTGTAAATATCTCGTCAAAATTTCCGAAGAAGAAACCTTTTTGATGAGGATTTTCACCATAACGCAACACTTGACCTTGCGTTTCACTAATTTTTAATGAAGTTATTTCGTGGTTTTTATTGAAATAATTAAAAATAGCTGAATCGTAATGTGATGACACGTTAAAGGCTTTGGCTGCAAAAGATTTTCTATCATCTTCAGAAGTTTCTCCGTTTTTGGATTGAAGTAGTTCTAAAAACTCGCTGTAATCTTCAACAGAAGACACGCAAATTACATCTGCATAATTTTTAGCAGCGGCACGAATTAAAGAAATTCCACCTATATCAATTTTCTCAATAATATCTTGATTGCTTGCTCCAGATGCAACTGTTTTTTCAAAAGGATATAAATCGACAATTACTAAATCTATTTGAGGGATTTCAAAATCGATTAGTTCTTGAACATCATTTTCGTTATTTTGCCTGTTTAAAATTCCACCAAATACTTTTGGGTGTAAGGTTTTAACACGCCCGCCAAGAATAGATGGGTAAGAAGTTACATCTTCTACAGGAACTACTGGAATGTTTAAATCTTTAATAAATTTCTCTGTCCCACCAGTTGAATATATTGTAACGTTTTGTTGATGTAGTTGTTTTACAATAGGTTCCAATCCGTCCTTACTGAAAACAGAAATTAAAGCCGATTTAATAGTTTTGTTGTTGCTCATTTTAGTTGTGTTGTGTGTGTGATTATTCTTAGGAAAAACTAAATTTTATCACCTAAGAGTGTTAGTTGTTTTTAATGAGTGCAAAAGTACGTATTTCAATTAAAAAAAACTTGGATATAGAGGTTAAAAACACAAGGTTTTTCAACTTAAATAAAAAGTTATCAACAACTACAGAATGCTTGCAACTTTCTTACAGACAAATTCTAAAAAACGTTCATCTTCTTCGCTAAATGGATCGGGTGTATTGGAATCTATATCTATTTGACCAATGTTTTCATTGTTAACGAAAATAGGGATTACAATTTCGGCCTTTACAGTTATGCTACAGGCAATATAATTGTCTTGTGCAGAAACATCCGGAACTACAAAGTTTTTATTGCTAACAGCTACTTGTCCGCAAATACCTTTTCCAAATGGAATAATAGTGTGGTCGGTTGGTTCTCCAACGTAAGGACCTAATTTTAATTCGTTTTTATCTCCGTTTTTAAAATAAAAACCTACCCAATTGTAATGTGGGACTTCAGATTCTAGGAGTTCGCAAATGTTTTTTAAACGCGCGTCAACCGTTTTATTTGATGAAGATATAATTTGTTCTATCTGTGGTTTTAGAGATGTAAAATTCATTGTTTAAAAATTTTTAGTAAAAGTATTTAAAAAGGTAGGCTTCTCATTTGTAATTTGTATAAATTTAACGTTGGAATCAATCTTAAATTTTTTGAAAGAACTCATTCTAAAATACAAAACGGTTATTAAGTTTATTTGCACCTTTCTATTGGTGTATGCAGTTTTGACTTTTTCATATAAATTATATTTGCAATACGGCTCTAGCGAAACTTATTATCCGGATTACATGACAAATTTAGTGGCGAAGCAAAGTAGGGAGATATTGGAAACTATTGGTTATAATGCAGAAGTAGCTCCTCATCCAGATGAGCCTTCCATGAAGTTAATTATTAATAATAAATATATTGCTCGAGTTATTGAAGGATGTAATTCTATAAGTGTTATTATTCTATTTGCTTCCTTTATAGTAGCTTTTTCTGGTAAGTTTAAAACCACAGTTTTGTATTTGTTGGCGGGTAGTGTGTTAATTTATATTGCTAATTTAGTTCGTGTGGTTGTTTTGTCTGTTGGCTTATACCATTATCCTTGGCATAAAGATATTTTACATACCGTTATTTTTCCAGCCATTATTTATGGAATGGTTTGTTTGCTTTGGTTGTTTTGGGTAAATAGATTTTCTAATACAGCAAGAAACCATGAATAAGATTTTAAAACTGATATGGTTTTCTGTTTTGATTGGGTTATTAATCCTTATTCGAGTTTTTGAAGATAAACTTTTCTACGACCCATATTTGTTGTTTTTTAAAAATGATTATCTGTATATAGATTCTCCAAGACGTGAGATTTTTAAATTGGCTGCTTACACTAGTCTTCGTTATGTAATGAATTCTATAATCTCTTTGGCAATACTCTTTGTGCTTTTTAAAGATAAAAGTATCATTAAATTTTCTACGCTTATTTTTGTAGTAGCTTACATATTGTTTATGTCTTTGTTTTTGTATTTTGTTATCAACCCAAAACAAGAAGAGTACTATTTGTTTTTTAATGTTCGTCGATTTTTAATTCAACCGCTAATAGCCTTATTGCTTATTCCGGCTTTTTATTATCACAAACAACGTTTGTAGGTGTTAATCCTTTATTAAAAGCAGGGTGTCAATTGCTTTTTTTGTAAATTTGCTAGGTATGTTTATTACGATGAAACCCACTTTAAATAAATTGTTTTCAATAACATTAGCTTGTTTGGTGTTGTTTTCAACCTTATCTCTTACCGTTGAAAAACATTACTGTGGCGATAATTTAATTGATATAGCTGTTTTTTCAAAAGCAGAAAGTTGTGGGATGGATATGGATTCTGTTTCCGTTACTTACTCGGAAAACAAGCATTGTTGTAAAAATGAAATAGAAATTCTTCAGGGTCAAGATGAATTAAAGAATGCATCTTTTGAAGATTTACAATTTCAGCAACAATTGTTCTTTACTACCCTTGTCTATTCCTATTTAAATCTTTTTGAAGGTCTACCAGAATTGGTAATACCTCATAAAAATTACTCTCCACCTAATTTGGTTGTAGACATTCACGTCATTGATCAGGTTTTTATAATTTGATTTTACTTTGAATTTCGGTGTCAATTGTCTTAAATTATTTAAGACAATTCAGAATTGGCACTTACTTATTTGGTTTTCGATATTTTTTTTCGAATACCAACATTCAAAGTAATATTTAATCAAATATAAATTTAAAAATGAAACATATTCTTTTTTCAAATTCCTTCATGTTAATCATGGCGATTTTTTTGCCTACTAAAGCTGTTCAATTATGAGAAAATTAGCAGTTTTACTTGCCTTTTTACCAATAATTTCTTTTTCACAAGAGAAAATAAATGGTATGATAATGGAAGTTAACGAGGATAATAAGCATATTCCTGTTACTGGGGCCAATGTGTATTGGCTGAACACAACTGTAGGAACTGTAACTGATTTTGATGGAAAATTTACAATTCCGTATAAAAACGATTACAAAAAACTAGTAGTTAGTTATGTAGGTTATAAAACCAATACTATTAGTATTAAAAGCACTGATCATATACATCACTTATTAGAACCAACAAGTAGTTTAAAAGAAGTGGTTTTAACATCTAGAAAACAAGCAACAGCTAAATCCTATTTACAGTCGCAAAATGTGATGAATATTAGTAGTGATGAACTTTTAAAAGCAGCTTGTTGTAATTTGTCGGAAAGTTTTGAAACCAATCCTTCCATTGATGTAAATTTTGCTGATGCTGTGTCTGGAACCAAACAAATTAAAATGTTGGGTTTAACTAGTCCGTATATTTTAATTACTACAGAAAATATTCCTTCTATTCGCGGTGCATCACAAGCCTATGGATTAAGTTTTATTCCGGGTACGTGGGTAGAAAGTATTCAAATTACCAAAGGAGCAGGAAGTGTCGTTAATGGTTACGAAAGTATTGCTGGACAGATAAATGCAGAATTGGTAAAGCCGAAAACAGATAATTCGTTGTTTGTTAATTTATATGCGGGAAGTAACGAAAGGTTGGAACTGAACACACATTTAAATACAAAAGTTTCGGACAAATGGGATACAGGTTTGTATATTCACGGAAATACCCATAATAAAAAACACGATGTTAACGATGATGGATTTATGGATATGCCTATTTATAATCAGATTAATTTGATGAACCGTTGGCAATACGTTAATCCGGAAAAAGGATTGGTAAGTTTTATAAATGTGAAATATTTAAACGATTCCAAACAAACGGGCGAATTAGATTTCAATTCAGAAACTGATAAACTTACAACCAACGCTTGGGGAAGTGAAATAGATACTCAGCGTTTTGAAACTGCAGTCAAATTAGGTTATGTGAACCCAAATATTCCTTATCAAAGTTTGGGGGTTCAGGCGGCCTTTAGCTGGCATGAACAAAGTTCGTATTTTGGTCTTAATGTTTACGATATTACTCATAACAGTTTGTATGCGAATGCTGTTTATAATTCAATTATTAGCGACTCTAGGCATAAGGTGAAAACAGGAATAAGTTATACTTACGATCATTATAACGAATTGGTTAATACTACAAATTATGGACGTACAGAGGCTTCTATTGGTGGTTTTTTTGAATACAATTATGATAATTTGGATAAACTTAATTTAACGGCAGGGGTACGTGTAGATAATCATAATTTATTAGGTGTTTTTGTAACACCTCGATTGCATGCTCGTTATACGCCATGGGAAAAATCGGCTGTTAGAGCATCTGTTGGAAGAGGCAAAAGAAGTGCTAATATTTTTACTGAAAATCAAAGTATGTTTGCTACTTCAAGAACTATAAATATTGTGAATTCAGGAGGAGAAATTTACGGACTTGATCCTGAAATAGCATGGAATTACGGGTTGTCTTTTTTACAAGGATTTAACCTGTTTGGAAGGAAAGCAGATGTGGCTTTAGATTTTTATAGAACAGATTTCGAAAATCAGGTAGTAGTAGATTATGAAAACCCGCAAGCTGTTAGTTTTTATAATTTAGATGGTGAAAGTTATGCCAATAGTTTTCAAATTGAGTTTAATTACAATGTGTTTAAACAATTTGATTTGCGTACAGCTTATAAGTTTTACGATGTTAAAACACAATACATTTCCGGGAAGCTAGAGAAACCTTTAACTGCTCAACATCGCTTATTCGCTAATGTATCATATGAAACAAACCTAAAATCTAATGGCGCACATTGGAAATTTGATGCTACCTATAATTGGTTGAGTGAGCAGAGATTCTCTTCAACTGTAAGTAATCCTACGACATATCGAGTAGCGGAATATTCGCCAACTGTTGGGACTTTAAATGCTCAAGTAACAAAGGTGTTTTCTCATAAATTTGAAGTTTATTTTGGTGGCGAGAATATTACAGACGTTAAACAAGAAAATCCTATTTTAGCACCAAACGATCCTTTTGGTTCGTACTTTGATACTACCTTTGTGTATGGTCCGGTTTTTGGAAGTACCTATTATGCAGGATTACGTTTTAAAATACATTAAAAAAAAGTACAATTTAAAATATTTATTATGAAGAAATTAGGAATTTTATTAGTGATGTTAATTGGGATGACAGCTTTTTCCCAGGATAAAAATGCAAGAGCTACTTTGGAAGTAGACGGGGTTTGTAATATGTGTAAGGAACGTATAGAAAAAGCATGTATTAAAACTAAAGGTGTTAAGTCTGCAGTTTGGAATGTGAATACACACGAGCTAAGTCTTATTTATGATGCACGTAAAACCGATTTGCCAACTATTGAAAAAAATATTGCAGCTGTAGGTCATGACACTAAAAATGTTGTGGCACCAGATGATGCGTATAATAGTTTACATAGTTGTTGTTTGTATCGCGATGATAATGTGATTGAAGATCATAAAGAATAGAAATAATTAATATAAATATAAAAGGCCCAAACAAAAATTTGGGCTTTTTAAGTTTGGAGAATTACTATTTAAATGCGTAACTTAGAATAACTTATATAAAATGTAGATTATGGATAGAAAGTTAATTTTTTCAGGAAACTCGCAAATAGTGGCGTCAGGAGTAAAAAACGCACTTGATGAAGCGAATATCTCTTATTTTGAAATTAACAAATCGGATTCTTCTTATCCAGGAATTATTGGGGAGATTGAGATTTTTGTTAATGAATTGGATGAGGTAAATGCAAAATCTCTTATTAAGGATATTTTGTAATTTTATTTCTTTTTAAATATTAAATAAAAAATGCCTCAATTTCTTGAGGCATTTTTTATTATAAAATGGTTTTCAGGTTGTTGATTTACATCATTCCTGGCATGCCACCTCCACCCATTGGCATGGCTGGAGCGTCTTCTTTAATTTCTATTAAAGCACATTCCGTTGTTAGAATCATTCCAGCAACTGAAGCTGCGTTTTCTAAAGCAATTCGAGTTACTTTCTTAGGATCGATAATTCCTGCCTTAAGCATATCTACATAAGTTTCGGTTTTAGCATCAAATCCAAAAGCACCTTTACCTTCTATAACTTTAGCAACTACAACACTTCCTTCGCCACCTGCGTTCTCAACAATGGTACGCAAAGGAGCTTCAATTGCACGAGCTACGATTTGAACACCAGTTGTTTCATCTAAGTTGTCAGAAGTTAATTTTTCTAGTACAGATTTTGCTCTAACTAAAGCTACCCCACCTCCAGCTACAATGCCTTCTTCAACGGCAGCTCTTGTTGCATGTAATGCGTCGTCAACACGATCTTTTTTCTCTTTCATTTCAACTTCACTAGCGGCGCCAACATAAAGTACAGCAACACCACCAGCTAATTTAGCTAATCGTTCTTGAAGTTTTTCTTTATCGTAGTCGCTTGTAGTTGTTTCAATTTGAGCCTTGATTTGGTTTACTCTAGCCTTAATATCTTCAGCTTTTCCAGAACCATTAACAATAGTTGTATTGTCTTTGTCGAT
Source organism: Xanthomarina sp. (assembly GCF_035306605.1). NCBI lineage: Bacteria > Pseudomonadati > Bacteroidota > Flavobacteriia > Flavobacteriales > Flavobacteriaceae > Xanthomarina > Xanthomarina sp. The sequence continues at coordinate 32,938 of NZ_DATGNR010000010.1, forward strand.
AGTTACTGTTTCAGCAGTACCTAACATGCTTAAATCGGCATTTTCAAGAGAGAATCCTCTTTCTTCGGAAATAACAACACCACCAGTTAATATAGCTATATCTTCTAACATAGCTTTACGTCTGTCTCCAAATCCAGGAGCTTTTACTGCAGCAATTTTTAATCCTCCACGTAATTTATTTACTACTAAAGTAGCTAATGCTTGACCATCTACATCTTCAGCAATAATTAATAATGGACGTCCAGATTGAGCAACTGGCTCTAATATTGGAAGGATTTCTTGTAGGTTAGAAATCTTTTTGTCGAATAATAAGATGTATGGATTTTCTAAATCAGCTACCATTTTATCAGCGTCTGTTACGAAGTATGGAGATAGATATCCTCTGTCGAATTGCATTCCTTCTACAACATCAACATAAGTATCCATACCTTTTGCTTCCTCAACAGTAATTACACCTTCTTTTCCAACTTTTCCGAAAGCTTTGGCAATTAATTCACCAATAGTATCGTCGTTATTAGCAGAAATTGCAGCAACTTGCTTAATCATTTCTGATGAGTTGCCTACTTTTTTAGCTTGTTTTTCAAGGTCTTTGGTAATAGCTTCAACTGCTTTGTCTATTCCACGTTTTAAATCCATTGGATTTGCTCCAGCAGCTACGTTTCTTAAGCCTTCTCTTACAATTGCTTGTGCTAATACGGTTGCAGTTGTAGTTCCATCACCTGCTAAATCGTTAGTTCTTGATGCTACTTCTTTTACCATTTGAGCTCCCATATTTTCAAGCTCGTTTTCTAACTCTATTTCTTTAGCAACGGATACTCCGTCTTTTGTTACTTGAGGAGCTCCAAAGCTTCTGCTGATAATAACGTTTCTACCTTTTGGTCCTAAAGTTACTTTTACTGCATTTGCTAATGCGTCAACACCACGTTTTAATCCGTCGCGGGCGTCTACATCATATTTTATATCTTTTGCCATAATGAAAATTTATTTTAAAATTTTTAATCTCAAAATTTAAATACTAATTCTAAATATGGATTAGTACGTTTCAATTAGAGATATTTGGTATTTATTTTTTGTTTTTTTGAGTTTGCAATTAAATAATTGCTAGGATATCGCTTTCACGCATCATTAAATAATCCTTCCCTTCAAGTTTAAGTTCAGTTCCAGAGTATTTTCCGTAAAGAACAGTATCACCAACTTTAACTGTCATTGGTTCATCTTTTGTTCCTTTACCAATAGCCATAACTTTTCCTTGTTGCGGTTTTTCTTTTGCATTATCAGGGATGATAATTCCAGAAGCTGTTTTAGTTTCCGCTTCCACAGGTTCTATAAGAACTCGATCTGCTAAAGGTTTAATGTTTAAGCCCATAGTTTATATGTTTTTTATTTAGTTAATTAATAAATTATTTACTGCAATAGAAGTGTGCTAAAAATGTGCCATGCTAGTTTTGCTGACAAATTTTCATTTAAAAAAAATGCCAACTAAAATAGTTGGCATGTGTCTTGATTTTTTTGAAACAATATCATTCTTCAGAACCTTGTTCAGCTTCAGTATTGTTTGTTGACATTGGAGCTGCAGGAGTTGCAGGAACCACTGGTTTTGAAATAGCTTCAGTGTCTAAAGCTTTAGAATCTACTGCGCTAGAACCTTTGTTGATGGCTACGTTAGATAATAAAATTAGAACTAACATTAAAGTTGCTAAAGTCCAAGTACTCTTGTCTAAAAAATCGGTTGTCTTTTTTACACCACCTAACTGTTGTGTTCCACCGCCTCCAAAAGAAGAAGAAAGGCCTCCGCCTTTAGGATTTTGTACCATAATAACTACTACTAGTAGAAAGGCTACAACGACAATTAGTGCTAAAAATATTGTAAACGTACTCATTGTTATTTGTTATTTTGTTCTTGTAATTTTTTGATTGCTTTAATTTGGTCTGCAAAGAAACCACTTTTTTCTGGATATTTCAAACTTAAAATGTTGTAAGATTGAATAGCTTTTTTGAAGTTTTTTTGTTCCAGGTAAATTCTGGCTAAAGTTTCAGTCATTAACGACTCGGTTTGAATCATCTGTTCTTCAGCTAAATTACCAACAATTGTTGCGCTTTGTTTCGGTTTTAGCTTCGGGTTGGAAGAAATAAACTTATCTATTAATTCAAATTTTTTATTCCTGTTAGCAGATAAATCATCCTCTATTGGTTCGGGTTTTAATGTTTCATCAGGTGTGGACTCTGGACGCTCTATTGGTTGAAAACGAGTTATTTTTAACCATTCGTTAAAGGAATGAGTTTCGTTTTTATTGAATTGTAAGGGTTTGCCTAATTGTAAAATACTATCAGGTGAACTCTGGTCTCTTGATGTGTCTGCATCTGAATTTTCGTTTGGATGAATATTATTGCTAATCTCATCTTCTGATGGTTCAGGCTCGAAGTGCTCTTTTATTTTCCGTTCAAATAAATTAGGATCTAATACGCCTGATGTATCTTCAATTTGTTGACTTAAAGTGTCGTCTACACCCATTGGTTGTGATACTGAAACATCTTCAATATCCACAGGAATATCTTTTAAATGGGAGGTGTTTTGTTTTATGTATTGTGAAATTTTATTTTGCAGGAATTCTTCTGAAGTAATAAAATCGAATAAAATGCTTCTGTCTGCAGTGTAAGCTGCTGTAGTTTTTAACTCTTGATTATATTTAAAGCTTTCGGAATGTTTTAGTCCTTTTAAGTAAAGGGCTCTTGCCGCTTGAAAATATGGGAATTCTTGGGTAATAGCAAGTAGGGCTGAGGTGTTTTCAGAACTTATGCCTTTCGGATTTTGTAGAATATCTATAAAAGCTTTTTGATTCATTTTATTACCACTTAGCTAAGGTTGCATTAAAAATATCTTGAGTTAGTCTTTCAAAAATTTCTTCGATTGCAGCTGTTTTTTGTGCGCCAACAAGGTTCATATCTCCAGCATAATCGTAGAAAAATGAGAACCGCTGTTCTAAATCGTCTTCTTCATTTTTTCTATTATAAAAACGTACATTCACGGTAATTGTTAACTTGTTTTGTGCAGCAGTATTGTTTGCTGTAGCTGTTGTTGGTGAAATTCTATATTCCGTAATTTCACCTTCATAAACTAAATCTGCACCAGAGTTTACTAATTCCAAATTGGTTTGGTTTAAAAGTAAATCGGCTAATGCATTTGTGAAGTCTCTATCTAATCCTGGCTCCACTAAAATTGCGTTATTTTGAAAATAATTAACCTGGAAGGTTTTTATGTTTGATGATATGGAAGCTCCAGTAAATGAATAGGCGCCACAACCTAAAATAGTTAAGGAAATAAGGGCGAATAAAGTTATTTTAAATAATTTCATAGGAAATATTAAAGGTCGTATTGCTTGATTTTTCTGTATAAGGTGCGTTCGCTGATGCCCAATTCGGCCGCTGCTAATTTGCGTTTACCATCATGGCGTTCTAAAGATTTTTTTATAAGTTCCAATTCTTTATCATGTAAAGATAGGGTTTCTTCCTCTTCAATTTCTTCAGCAAAATGATATTTATCTTGAGGCTCAATAACAGGTTCATAAGTGTTTGCTGATTTTTCTCCAATCGATAAAACTTCTAAATCTTCAATTGTAGCGTTGTCTTCATCTACATCGCCATAAATTTTTTGAATTAGACCTTCGTGATCTTTTTGAACATCTTTTCCATGACCACTTTTCATAAGCTCCATGGTAAGTTTTTTCAAATCGTTTAAATCATTTTTCATATCGAATAGAACTTTATAGAGGATTTCTCGTTCGTTGCTGAAATCACTTTCTGATTTGGAGGTTTTTACAATTGCTGGTAAATTGCTTCCTTCGCTAGGTAGATAGCCTTGAAGTGTAGCTGCATTAATGGTTCTGTTTTGTTCTAAAACAGAAACTTGTTCGGCTATGTTTCTAAGCTGTCTTACGTTTCCGCTCCATCTGTATTTTAACAAGACAGCAATAGCTTCGTCTGTTAATTTAATGGTTGGCATTTTGTATTTTATGGCAAAATCGCTAGCAAATTTTCTAAAAAGTAAATGAATATCATCTTTTCTTTCTCTTAAAGGTGGTAGATGAATTTCTACGGTACTTAATCTGTAATAAAGGTCTTCTCGGAATTTTTCTTTTTTAATAGCTTCAAACATGTTTACGTTTGTAGCGGCTACAATTCGTACATTTGTTTTTTGCACTTGGCTAGACCCAACTCTTATAAACTCACCATTTTCTAATACACGTAGTAAACGGACTTGTGTTGTTAGTGGTAATTCGCCTACTTCATCTAAAAAAATCGTTCCACCATCAGCAACTTCAAAATATCCTGATCTTGATTGAGTGGCACCAGTAAAGGCTCCTTTTTCATGACCAAAAAGTTCAGAGTCTATGGTTCCTTCTGGAATGGCTCCACAGTTTACAGCTATATATTTCCCATGTTTTCTATGGGATAATTGATGTATTATTTTAGGAATACTTTCCTTTCCAACCCCGGATTCTCCAGTTACCAAAACCGAGATATCTGTAGGCGCCACTTGCATGGCTTTTTCTATGGCACGATTAAGTTTAGCGTCGTTACCAATAATTCCAAATCGTTGTTTTGTTGATTGTATGGATTCCATATCTATTAAATGAAAAGGTGAAAATAAAAGAAACCTAGTTTTATCTGTTTATTTTCTATTATTAATTGTTTTCAGAAAGCCCAATAGCTTCTCCTATTAATGTGGCACTAGTGCAATCCGTTACTTTTACAAGTACTAAATCTCCAACTTTGTAATTGGCTTTTGGGAATACAGCCACGCTATTCTGTTGAGTTCTTCCAGACCATTCGGCATCAGATTTCTTAGATTCTTTTTCAATTAAAACTTCTACTATTGTATTCAGATATTCTTTGGTTTTAATTTCACTATGGTCACGTTGACGCTGAACAATTTCTGCTAATCTGCGTTTTTTCACTTCTTCCGGAACATCGTCTTCTAACTTACGTTCAGCCATGGTTCCAGGCCTTTCAGAATAAGCATACATAAAGCCGAAGTTGTATTTTACGTAGTCCATTAAACTTAAGGTGTCTTGATGGTCTTGTTCTGTTTCTGTTGGGAATCCCGCAATTAAATCCTGACTTATAGCACAGTTTGGAAGAATACGCTTGATATTGTCTATTAAAGCGAAATATTCTTCTCGTGTGTGCAAGCGGTTCATTTCTTTTAGAATTCTGTTGCTTCCACTTTGAACAGGCAAATGTATGTGTTTACAAATGTTGCTGTGCTTTGCCATGGTTTCTATAACATCTAAGGTTAAATCTTGTGGATTTGATGTGGAGAAACGAATTCGCATTTTTGGTTGTTCTTTAGCACACATATCTAATAAATTAGAAAAATTAACAGCTGTGGCCTTTTGTAATTCACTTGCCTTTTCGAAATCCTTCTTTAAACCGCCACCATACCAGAGGTAACTGTCTACATTTTGTCCTAACAGCGTGATTTCTTTATAGCCTTTAGACCATAAGTCATTTATTTCTTCTAAAATACTTTGTGGATCGCGACTTCTTTCGCGTCCGCGAGTAAAAGGGACTACACAAAACGTACACATATTGTCGCAACCACGAGTTATAGAAACGAATGCCGTAACACCGTTACTGTTTAATCGTACAGGAGAAACATCTCCATAAGTTTCTTCTTTAGAAAGAATTACGTTAATAGCATCTCTTCCGTCGTCAACCTCGGCAAGTAGGTTTGGCAAATCTTTATAAGCATCTGGACCAACAACTAAATCTACAATTTTCTCTTCTTCAAGAAACTTGCTTTTTAAACGCTCGGCCATACAACCCAAAACTCCAACTTTCATTCCTGGATTGGTACGTTTTACCGCATTGTATTTTTCCAAACGTTTTCTAACCGTTTGTTCGGCTTTATCACGAATGGAGCAGGTGTTTATTAGAACCAAATCGGCATCTTCAAGATTTTGAGTGGTGTTGTAGCCCTGATTTAAAAGTATGGAAGCTACAATTTCGCTATCGCTAAAATTCATAGCGCAACCATAGCTCTCAATGTAAAGCTTGCGTGAATTTTGTTCCTTATTTTTTATAACTAGACTTTCGCCTTGTTTACTTTCGTCTATAACTTTATTCATAGTTTTTGAAAAATTATTTTCAGCAATTTTTCTGCCTGATTGATCGAACAGCTGCAAAGATACAATTAATTTAAGAAAAGTGACAAAGTGTCAGAGCGTTAAAATTATTGTAAGAAGTTATAGAATTTAATTACTTTTAACCACTAACAAAATATCATTTTTAATGACCTACCTAGAATTAGAAACAAGAATAAAAAACGCTCCTTCCTTAGATTTTGGAAACCTTATCAATAATGTTATTGAATTGTTTAAAACCGTTTGGTTAAAAGGTGTTTTGACAGTTTCGTTGATTTTGGCTTTTGCATTAGGAATTATATTTGTTTTTAGTTTTATTGGATTTATTCCTCAAAACCTATCAATTCAGGACACTTTAGATATAACAAATTTTTACAATTCGTATTTTTATAATGTACTTTATGGAATTCCTCAAACTATTTTAATAAGCACCATAACCCTTGCTTTTTTAGCTGCTTTTTACAGAATATGTAATCAGGTTGTTTTGGGTGAGACAGTCGAGGATGATTATTTCTATTTTTTCAAAAAAGAATATTTTTCTAAAGTATTTATGTTAGGGATAATTTATACGGCTATTGCTGTTATAGCGCAACTTATGTTTATTATCCCTTATTTATATGTTTATATTCCTTTGTCTTTTTTTGCTGTTGTATTAGCTAATAATCCAGAATTAGGAGAAATGGAAGTTGTAAAAATAAGTTTTAAGTTAGGTAATAAAAAGTGGTTTATTACCTTTATAACCATGTTTGTAGCTGGAGTTATAGGTATGTTAGGTATAATTGCCTGTGGAATTGGAATTATTTTAACTATATCAATAGCTTATTTACCTTCATTCATTGTTTATAGAGAAGTAATTGGATTGGATGAAAACAATCAAATTACTAATTATGAAACTCTAGACGAATAGAGTTTAAAAATCCTTTTTAGATGAATTATAAAAATACATTATTAGAAAAAATTGAAAACGCCAAAACTTTAGATTTTGGAGACATATTTAGTGAATGTATTGAGCTTTTTAAAAAAGTATGGGTGCAAGGCTTAGTTATGTTGCTTTTAACCATGGTTATTCTGGTTCCTGTTTATTTTATTATGTACGTACCATTATTAGGTGTAGATGTTTTAGAAACTAAACAAAACTATAATCAAGAGGATTTTAATATACTACTTGTAATACCGATATTTATTTTTTCATTGGTAGCTATGGTAATTAGTTTTGGATTGAAAGCTTCGTTTTATAGGATATGTAAGCATAAGGATTTAAATATATCTGGTTCAGACGATTACTTTTACTTTTTAAAGAAACCATACTTAGGTAAAGTGATCGTTTTATCTCTAATAACTTTAGGAGTTTCTATTTTGGCAACCTTACTTTTTGTTTTACCTCTTATATACGTTATGATTCCATTAGCCTTAATGAATGTTGTTTTTGCTTTTAATCCAAATTTATCTGCTTCTGACATTGTAAAATCAAGTTTTAAATTAGGCAATAAGAAATGGCTAATAACCTTCGGTTTGATTGTTGTTTCTTCTATTTTAGCTCAAATGGTTGGTATGCTTATGTGTTTTGTTGGAATTTTTGTTACAGCGTCTTTTTCATATCTTCCGGCTTATTTTATTTATAAGGGAGCCGTTGGGTTTGAGTCTGCTGTAGAAACAGCAACACTTGAGAACTAATATTTATTCGTTATATTAAGCTTTGTTTGTTGAAGATAAAAGCATAAAATATTGATAAAAAACACTTGAATATTTTATTAATTAGGATGATAAATTTTTTTTCACATACATTTGTAGCCTTAAAAAATGAGAAATGGCGAAGAATTTAGTAATTGTTGAGTCACCTGCAAAGGCTAAAACCATAGAGAAATTCCTTGGAAAAGATTTCAAGGTAGAATCTAGTTTTGGACATATTGCAGATTTACCTTCAAAAGAATTAGGAGTAGATGTAGATGGAGATTTTAAACCGAAGTACGAGGTTTCTAAAGATAAAAAAGCAGTAGTTAAAAAACTTAAAGACTTAGCTAAAAAAGCAGAAATGGTTTGGTTAGCAAGTGATGAGGATAGAGAGGGTGAGGCGATTGCCTGGCATTTAGCTGAATCTCTAAACTTAGATAAAGATAAAACCAAACGTATTGTTTTTCATGAAATTACCAAGTCGGCTATCCAAAAAGCAATTGAAAACCCAAGAGGTATTGATTATGATTTAGTGGATGCGCAACAAGCCCGTCGTGTTTTAGATAGAATAGTAGGTTACGAATTATCTCCTGTTCTTTGGAGAAAAGTAAAAGGAGGGCTTTCAGCAGGACGTGTGCAATCGGTTTCTGTAAGGTTAATTGTAGAGCGCGAGCGTGAAATTCAAAATTTTAAACCTGTAGCTTCTTATAGAGTAGACGCAGAGTTTTCCAACGAGGAAGGGCAGGCATTTAAAGCCAAGTTGCCTAAAAATTTTAATACTAAAAAGGAAGCTCAAGCTTTTCTAGAGAAAAATGCTTCGGCCGATTTTAAAGTTGCTGAATTAGAAAAGAAACCAGCTAAAAAATCTCCAGCAGCACCATTTACAACTTCAACATTACAACAAGAAGCTGCTAGAAAACTATATTTTTCAGTAAGTAAAACCATGACTTTAGCACAGCGTTTGTATGAGGCAGGTTTAATTACTTATATGAGAACAGATAGTGTAAACTTATCTGACGAAGCAAGAAAAGGCGCTCAAAAAGAGATTGAAAATGCTTACGGTTCAAAATTTAGTAAGCCAAGAAATTATAAAGGAAAATCAAAAGGAGCTCAAGAAGCGCATGAGGCTATTAGACCAACTGATTTTTCACTTCATTCGGTAGATATTGATAGAGATCAATCAAGATTATATGAATTAATCTGGAAACGCGCTATTGCATCTCAAATGAGCGATGCCGAATTAGAAAGAACTAATGTAAAGATTAGTGCTTCATCACATAAAGAAATCTTTACTGCAAACGGAGAGGTTATTACGTTTGAAGGATTTTTAAAAGTTTATTTAGAAGGAACAGACGACGAAGATACAGAGCAAGAAGGTATGTTGCCAGCTATGAAAACCAACGAAGTCCTTCTCAATAATTACATTACAGCTACAGAACGATATACACGTGCACCATATAGATATACTGAAGCGTCTTTAGTAAAACAATTGGAAGAATTAGGAATTGGTAGACCATCTACTTACGCGCCAACAATTTCTACAATTCAAAATAGAAATTACGTTGAAAAGGGAACTATAGAAGGTGTAGAGAGAAACTATTCGCAATTAATACTTAAAAATGGTAAAGTAAAGGACGAACTATTAACTGAAAAAGTAGGTTCGGATAAAGGGAAATTGGTACCAACGGATATTGGAATGATTGTTACCGACTTTTTGGTTACTCACTTCCAAAATATTCTAGATTATAATTTTACAGCAAAAGTTGAAGAAGACTTTGATGATATTGCTGAAGGAAAAGTAAACTGGACTACCATTATGAAGGATTTCTATAAAGATTTTCATCCTACGGTAGAAGATGTTCAAGAAAATGCTGAAAGGGAATCAGGAGAACGTATTCTTGGTAAAGATCCTAAGACAGGAAAACAAGTAAGTGTGCGTTTAGGAAAGTTTGGGCCAATGGTTCAAATAGGAACAGTTGACGATGAGGAAAAGCCACAATTCGCAAGTTTATCACCAGATCAGCAATTAAACAACATTACATACGAGGAAGCAATGGATTTGTTTCAACTTCCAAAGAACTTAGGGACTTTTGAAAATGAAGAGGTAGAAGTTAATAACGGACGTTTTGGGCCTTATGTAAAATTTGGAGATCAGTTTGTGTCCTTGCCAAAAGGAGTAGATCCATTAAGTGTTGAATTAGAAGACGCTATTGTTTTAATTAAAGAAAAGCAAAAAGCAGACGCTCCTATATATATGTATAAAGATTTACCTGTTCAAAAAGGAAAAGGACGTTTTGGACCATATATTAAATGGAACAACATGTTTATTAACGTAAACAAAAAATACGATTGGGATAATTTATCAGATAAAGATATCGTAGAACTTATAGAAGATAAAATTCAAAAAGAAATAGACAAAGTTATCCACGATTGGAAAGATGCGGGTGTCCGTGTTGAAAAAGCCCGTTGGGGTAGACACAATGTTATTAAGGGTAAAATAAAAGTAGAACTACCCAAAACCGTTGATGTGTCGGAAATGACTTTAGAGGAAGCTGAAGCGCTTATTGAAGAAAAAGCACCAAAGAAAAAAGTAGCTAAGAAAAAGCCGGCTGCCAAAAAAACGGCCACAAAAAAGACAGCTACAAAAAAGAAAAAATAATTAAAAGTATATAAAGTCTAATGAACTTTAATTTTCTTTCTCCCGTTTCCGAAATGGTCCTGTCTCATAATGAGTTGTTGCCGCAGCAAACCTTAGGGAAAAAAATCAAGATTCATTCTAAAGAAGAAGGCATTCCAGAATTAGATAATGTGCATTTAGCTATAATTGGTGTTCTAGAAACTAGGAATGACGTTAATTATATAGGTGAAACTTTTGATTTAGATGAAATTAGAAAATCCTTGTATTCTCTGTTTCCAGGAAATTGGCACAGAAATATAGCCGACTTGGGGGATATCAATAAAGGGGAATCGGTAGAGGATACTTATTTTGCATTAAAAACTACAGTCAGCATTTTAGTCCAAAAAAATATCATACCTATTATATTAGGGGGAAGTCAAGATCTAACTTACGCAAACTATCGTGCATACGATAGCCTGTTACCTATGGTTAATATTGTTAATGTAGATTCTAAATTTGATTTAGGTGATTCTGCTAAGCCTATAAAGAATGATAGCTTTGTAGGTAAAATAATCTTAGATGAACCTTATAACTTATTTAACTATGCAACCATAGGGTATCAAACCTATTTCAATTCGCAAGAAGAAATAGATTTAATGGATAGATTGTATTTTGAATCCTATAGATTAGGACAAGTTTCAAACGACATAACTTTAGCAGAACCTGCATTACGTGATGCCAATATTGTGAGTATCGATTTAAATTCTATCAAGGCATCCGAGTTAAGCACTAGGCAACAAACATCTCCTAATGGGTTGGATGGGAAAGAAATTTGTGCTATTGCAAGATATGCAGGAATTAGTAATAAAGTTTCTTCTATAGGAATATATGAATACAAGCCATCTTCCGATGATACAGTTACTTCTATGATGGTAGCTCAAATAATTTGGTATTTTATAGAAGGAGTGAATTGTAGAATTAAAGATGATGACTTTTTAAATGATGAAAGTTATCAGAAATTCATTACTTTGGTCGATGATCAAGAACTGATGTTTTATAAAAGTATTAAGACACAACGTTGGTGGATTGAAATACCTTTTTTATCAGAAGTAAATACTAAATTAAAAAGACATACGTTATTACCTTGCATGCATGAAGATTATTTGGACGCATGTAACAACAAGCTTCCTGAGCGATGGTACAAAGCTTATCAGAAGAACTGTATTTAGTAGCTTTGATAAAACCGCATATTTTATCGGTAAAGCGCACTTTTTTCACGATGAACCGTGAATTAAATTTAAAAAAAGTTGTTTTTTAAAAAATATATAGATATGTTTACGCTCTTAAAATTTTTAAGACACAAAAATTAAATTATTAACCTCGAGTTTTCTATGGATATGAAGAAGTTTATTTTATTAACCGCAGTTTTAACATTGTTAGCTAGTTGTGGCTCTGGGGACAGAGGCCAGTTGGTAGGTGTTAAGGGAAAGAAGTGGCATCCTGAAAAGCCCTATGGTATGGAGTTAGTGCCAGGAGGAGCTTTTATAATGGGTAAGGCAGATGATGACTTAGCCGGCATTAATGATGCGCCTTCTAAAACAGTTACTGTTAGGTCATTCTACATGGACGCGACAGAAATTACAAATAGCGAATATCGTCAGTTTGTAAACTGGGTAAGAGACTCTACTATTAGAACCAAATTAGCAATTCTTGCTGATGAAATTGGTGAGACCCCAGGTAATGGAGGCATTGGAGAATATGCTTTTAAAGATTCAGATCCTGAAAACATGACTGTCTATGAAAAGTATATGTACGATAATTATAGTGGTCTAGGACCAACAGGTTACGAGGGAAGAAAATTAAACCACGATGTTGATCTTATTTTTGATACCGCTGAATATCCAGACGAATATTATGCAGAGGTAATGGATACCATGTATATTCCAATTGAGGAGTCATATAACGGACAAAGAACTTGGGATGTAACTAAATTCAAGTTTCAATATTCTTATATGGATATAGAAAAAGCTGCTAAAAACAGATCTTTAAAAAGAAAAGACGTTATTATTAAGGAAGAAGTAGAAATTTATCCAGATACAACTACTTGGATTAGAGATTTCGCTTATTCTTATAATGAGCCAATGCATAATGATTACTTCTGGCATGATGCTTATGGAGATTATCCTGTGGTTGGAGTGTCCTGGACTCAAGCAAAAGCTTTTTGCCAATGGAGAACTATGTATCACAATGCATACAGAAAACAGAGAAAGCAACACTATGTAAACTCTTATAGATTACCTTCTGAAGCAGAATGGGAATATGCTGCTAGAGGTGGGCTTCAAGCTGCAACTTATCCTTGGGGTGGACCATACACTAAAAACGACAGAGGTTGTTTTATGGCTAACTTCAAACCTTTAAGAGGAGATTATGCTGCCGATCAAGCATTATATACTGTTGAAGCTAAATCGTACGATCCAAACGACTTTAACTTATATAACATGGCTGGAAACGTATCAGAGTGGGTAAGTGCTTCTTATGACCCTTCTTCTTACGAGTATGTTTCAACAATAAATCCAAGCGTTAACGACATTAATAACAAACGTAAAGTTGTACGTGGAGGTTCTTGGAAAGACGTGAAATACTATTTGCAAGTTAGTTCAAGAGACTACGAATACGCAGATTCTGCTAGAAGTTATATCGGGTTTAGAACCGTTCAAGATTATATGGGAACTGAAGTTACTAAAAACGCTACAGCTACTAACAGATAAAATTAAATAACCACAATAAATTTTAATATTAACCATTCATTTAAGTGCAAACTTAACACTAACTAAAAAAACTAAAAATTATGGCACAATCAAGAGCATTCAAAAAATTTATGACCATGTCTTATGGTTTCGGAGCATCAATCGTAATTATTGGAGCTTTATTCAAAATTGTTCACTTCGAAATAGGACCGTTAACTGGTAACGTAATGTTAACAATTGGTCTAGTTGCAGAGGCTGTTGTATTCGCTATTTCTGCTTTTGAACCTGTTGATGATGATTTAGACTGGTCACTAGTATATCCTGAATTAGCAGGAGGTCAAGGTGTTGCTAGAAAGCAAGAACAACCAAAAGATGCAGAAGGATTACTTTCTAAAAAATTAGATAACTTATTAAAAGAAGCTAAAATAGATGCTGAATTAATGGCAAGCTTAGGTGATAGCATTAAAAACTTTGAAGGAGCTGCAAAAGGGATTAGCCCAACAGTTGATTCAATTGCTGCTACTAAAAAATATGGCGAAGAATTATCTTTAGCAGCTGCACAGATGGAATCTTTAAACAGTTTATACAAAGTACAATTAGAAAGTGTAAACCGTCAAGCTACTATTAACGAAGAAGCAGTTGAAAACGCTACTAAATTAAAAGAACAAATGAAATCTTTAGCATCTAACTTATCATCATTAAACGGTGTTTATGGAGGTATGTTATCTGCTATGAATAAAAACTAATTAGTAAAGTACTAATAATTAAATTTTAAAAATTAACTACAAAACTAATTAGAAATGGCAGGAGGAAAATTGTCCGCAAGACAGAAAATGATTAACTTGATGTATTTAGTGTTTATAGCCATGCTAGCACTTAATATGTCAAAAGAAGTGCTATCTGCATTTGGTTTAATGAACGAAAAATTAACCGAATCTAACGAAGCGGCTTCTCAAAGAAACAATGCTTTTATGCAAGGTTTAGCAGAAAAGGTTTCTGAACAACCAGCAAAATACCAACCTTTAAAGGAACAAGCTGATCAAATTAGTACTTTATCTGATAACTTTAACGCTTATTTAGAGGAGTTAAAAGGGAATATGATAGCTACTGTTGAAAACCCTAAAGATTACGAAGTAATGGATAAGGGAGATTACTTAGATAATCATTTCTTTAAAGGAGATAAATTGAAAGAAGAAGGTCAAACTTTTATGGCTGAAATCGCTAAATTTAGAGATGGAGTTGTAGAGATCTTATCTAAAAACCCTGATATGGCTAGTATTGCTGAGGATGTTAAAAAGAAATTTGAAACAGAGCCAGTTACTAACAGAGATGGAAATAAAGTTGATTGGTTAGACTACCATTATAAAGGTTTTCCTTTAGTAGCTTCTTTAACTAAAATGACTCAGCTTCAAGCAGACGTTAAGACTACACAGTCTGAAGTTTTATCTTCTATGTTAGCAGGTAAATTAAAAGTAGAAGCTTCTTTAACTAATTTTGACGCTATTGTTGTTCCAAGTAAAACGGCTTTCTTTTCTGGAGAAAACTTTACAGGTACAATTATCTTAGGTAAAAAAGATAATACCTTAAAAGCTGATAAAGTAATTATCAATGGACAGGAGTTATCTGCTGAATCTATGCAAGCTGGTAAAACAGTTTTAGATTTCCCTGCAGGAGCTGTTGGAGAAAGAGAAATTACAGGAGAATTTCAATTTAAAGAAGGAGATTCAATTATCTCTATTCCAGTAAAGAGTACGTATGCAGTTGTACCTAAACCAAACTCTGCAACTATTTCTGCAGATAAGATGAATGTGGTTTACCGCGGTGTAGCAAATCCAATGACTATTTCTTTCGCTGGTATTCCAGATAACAACGTTTCAGCAAGTGCTCCTGGATTAAGTAAAGCTTCTGGAGTTGGAAAATACGTAATGAATCCTGGATCTGGTAGAGAAGTATCTATTAATGTTTCTGGTACGTTACCAGATGGATCTAAGGTTAGTGACAAAGCTACCTTTAGAATTAAAGATATTCCAAAACCAACAGGAACAATTAGTGGACAAGATGGTATAGTAAAATTACCACGTAACTCTGTGGAAATTGCTACTATTGGAGCTATGTTAGACGAATTTGATTTTGAATTACCAATTCAAGTAACTTCGTTTAAATTTAAAGTTCCTGGTCAACCATCAGTTGAAGTTAATGGTACTAAATTGAACAGCCAAGCGAAAAATGCTTTAAGTAAAGCAAGACGTGGTGATAACGTTCAAATATTTGATATTAAAGCTCAGATTAGAGGGAACTCTTCTTACAAGTTAAAAGGAGTGTCAGCTGTAATTGTTGAGATAGCAAACTAATAGAAATTATCTTCTTTAAAAGTTGATAAGCCCTAATAATTAAATGTAAAATGATGAATTATAAAAGTTTTTTATTAACCGTTTTAAGCATATCATTTGTATCTGCTTCTTTTGCTCAGGCGAATATTTTAAATGCTAAAACTCCTAGTGAGATTGGTGTTAGAACCGAAGCTCAAAAAGAAGTTGACAATGACAAACCATTGGAATATGGCTATGTTGACGATAGGGACATTATGTTTTCTAAAATGACTTGGGAAAGAGTAGTTCTAGACGAGCGTGTTAATTTCCCTTTATATTATCCTGTAGATACCCATAATATTGGTAAGGATAGAAGATCTTTATTCGATGTTCTTTGGAAAAATATTAAAGAGGGTAAAATTGAAAACATTTATGATGACTCATATTTTACAAGTAAGCGTACATTAAAAGATATTCAAGCTTCATTGTCTAAAGTAGATACTTTAGATATAGGGTATGAACAATTTAATGCTGATGGCTATGTAGATCCAGAGTACATCATTAAACGAGATATTACATCGTACGATATTAGCGCTTATTTAATTAAAGGTCTTTGGTATTTTGATAAACGTCAAGCAGAATTGAAGTACAGACTTCTTGGAATAGCACCAGCGGCTCCAGATGTTAACTTTATTGATTCTGATGATGAATCTAACAAAGAACCAATTCCTTTATTTTGGGTGTTTTTCCCAGATGCTAGAGATATTCTGCACCAAGCCAAAGCATTTAACAATGCTAATAGTGCCGTGCCTTTCTCATACGATCACTTGTTGAATTCAAGAAGATTTAATGGGTATGTGTATAAAGAAGAGAATATTTATGGAGACCGTAAAGTAACTGAGTATATTTCTGAAAACGCTTTAATGCAACTATTAGAATCTGATAGAATTAAAGAAAAAATTAGAGACTTTGAATTAGATATGTGGGCTTACTAAGCATTTACACATAATAAATTTAAAAACGTTCACTTATTTAGTGAACGTTTTTTTTATTCTATTAATTGAGAGTTTAACTTACTTTTGTACTATATGAAAAAAGTAGATTATATTCTAGTTGGTTGTGGCCTGGCTGGAATTTCATTTTGCGAACAGTTGATTCGTGCTAATAAAAGTTTTGTTGTTTTTGATAACCAATCTCAGCAGTCTTCTGTGGTTGCTGGAGGATTATATAATCCAGTTGTTTTAAAACGATTTACTCCAGTGTGGAAAAGCGAGGAGCAATTAAGTATAGCCTTACCTTTGTATCACCACATTGAAGAAAAACTCAATATAAAAATTGATTATAAAATACCAGTTTATAGACGGTTTACTTCTCATGAAGAACAAAATAATTGGTTTTCGGCATCAGATAATAATCTGTTAGTAGAACACCTTTCCTTAAAAGTTGTAATAAATACCAATCCATGTGTCTATGCCGATTTTGGTTTTGGAGAAGTATTAAACACTGGAAGGATTGATACCAATATCCTAACATCTGCTTATAAATCATATTTGAAAGAGGAAAGCAAACTAATTGAAGAATCTTTTAACTATTCTGAACTAAAATCTATAGAGCAGGGTATTTCATACAAAGATATTTCTGCTTCACATATAGTTTTTTCAGAAGGTTTTGGGTTAAAATTAAATCCTTTTTTTAATAATCTTCCTTTAAAGGAATCTAAAGGAGAGCTTTTAACCATACACGCACCAGAATTAAAAATTGATTATGTTTTAAAATCCAGTGTTTTTGTTTTACCCTTAGGAAACGATTTGTATCATATAGGCGCTACATACAATTGGAATGACAAAACCAATAATATTACCAAGGAAGGTAGAGAAGAGCTTTTAAATAAGCTTAAAACCTTCTTAAATTGTAGGTTTGAGGTGGTTGACCAAGTTGCGGGTGTTCGGCCGACCGTTAAAGATCGAAGACCATTGGTTGGCAAGCACCCAGAATACAAAAATATGTTTGTTTTGAACGGACTTGGTACTAGAGGTGTTATGATTGGACCTTATGTGGCACAACAGCTTTTTAATTATATAGAAAATGATGAGTGCTTAGATAGTGAAATCGATATTAATCGTTTTTATCTTTAACTAAAGTTTCATCGTAATGCATAAATATATTAATCCAAATATTTCTTGACCATCTCATAATAACAGGGATAAATACAATTAAAGTACCAATTATTGCTATAAAAGCTGTTGTAATATCGCTTCCTAAAAACATATAACTAATTACAAAGGCAGCTACAGCAAAAGCAATTCCTACTGCATAACTTACATACATAGCTCCAAAAAAGAAAGAAGGTTCCATCC
Organism: Xanthomarina sp.; assembly: GCF_035306605.1. NCBI lineage: Bacteria > Pseudomonadati > Bacteroidota > Flavobacteriia > Flavobacteriales > Flavobacteriaceae > Xanthomarina > Xanthomarina sp. The sequence continues at coordinate 50,782 of NZ_DATGNR010000010.1, forward strand.
TGTATTTTGTTCCACATTTAGAGCAATGATCTTTTACATTAATAACATCTTTTATGATGTAAGGATTATTGGTAGGGTACATGGATTCTTGATGGCATTTAGGGCATACTCCAGTAAAGATGCTATAAAGCTTATTACCTTTTTTTATCATGGCTAAAACTATTACTTTTACGTTTTGAAAGTTAGTACAAAATTATAACTTTATTTAACAACCCACTGTAACAATAGTCACAAAAATGCTTAATATCCATAATCTATCCATTTCCTTCCAAGGAGAATATTTATTCGAAGACCTAACTTTTAAATTAAGCCCGGGTGATCGAGTTGGATTGATTGGAAAAAATGGAGCAGGGAAATCTACCATGTTAAAAATTCTATCCAAAGAGATGGAACCTGATTCAGGGCAAATTGCTGCCGACAAAAATTTAAGTATTGGGTTTTTAAAACAAGATATCGATTTCGTTTTAGGTAGAACAGTTTTAGAAGAATCGTACGAAGCCTTTAAGGAGTTAAAGGAAATTGAAGCTAAGTTGGAAGATATAAATTACCAATTAGCAAATCGTACCGATTATGAAAGTGATGGTTATCATCAAATAATGGTGGATTTAAACGATTTACAACATCAGTATGAAATATTGGGAGGTTATAACTATCAAGGTGAAACAGAAAAAATACTTCAAGGACTAGGTTTTAAACGTGAAGATTTTAATAAACTAACTGATACTTTTTCTGGTGGTTGGCGTATGCGTATTGAGTTGGCAAAATTACTACTTCAAAATAATGATTTGTTATTGTTAGATGAGCCAACAAACCACTTGGATATTGAATCCATAATATGGTTAGAAAGCTTTTTGAAAACCTATACAGGTGCAGTTGTAATTGTTTCTCACGATAAAATGTTTCTAGATAATGTAACTAATCGTACAATTGAAATTTCTTTAGGAAGAATTTACGATTATAATAAGCCGTATTCTAAGTTCTTAGTTCTTCGTCAAGAACTCAAGGAACAGCAACTTGCTACTCAAAAGAATCAACAGAAACAAATAGAACAAACGGAAAAACTTATTGAAAAATTCCGTGCCAAAGCCTCTAAAGCTACAATGGCTCAATCTTTAATTAAGAAACTGGATAGAATAGATAGGATAGAGGTAGATGAAGATGACAATGCAGTAATGAAACTTAATTTTCCCATATCGATTGTTCCAGGTAGAGTAGTCGTAGAAGCTAAAAATATTACTAAAAATTACGGCGATGTTCAAGTGTTAAAAGATATTAGTTTAACTATTGAACGAGACACCAAAACAGCTTTTGTTGGTCAAAACGGACAAGGTAAATCTACACTAGCAAAAATTATTGTAGGAGAACTAAAACATCAAGGTGAATTAAAACTTGGCCATAATGTACAAATTGGATATTTTGCTCAAAATCAAGCCGAGTATCTAGACGGTAATAAAACTGTCCTAGACACTATGATTGATGCAGCAAACGAAACTAACCGAAGTAAAGTAAGAGACATTCTTGGATCTTTTTTGTTTAGAGGTGAAGAAGCAGAAAAATACGTTCGTGTGCTATCGGGTGGAGAACGTAACCGTTTGGCTTTAGCTAAATTATTATTACAGCCATTAAATGTTTTGGTAATGGATGAGCCAACAAACCACTTAGATATAAAATCTAAGAATGTCTTGAAAGATGCTTTGAAAAAATTTGAAGGAACCTTGATTCTTGTATCGCACGACAGGGATTTTCTTCAAGGTCTAACCAATACTGTTTACGAATTTAAAGACCATAAAATAAAGGAATACCTAGGAGATATCGATTTCTATTTGGAACAACGTAATGTTGAAAACTTGCGTGAAGTAGAAAAGCGTGATGTTGTAAAGGAAACTCCGAAAGAAAGCAATAAGCAATCTTACGAGTCTCAAAAGAAGATGAAATCTTTAAACAACAAGCTAAGTAATTTAGAAGCTAAAATTCAGCAACTTGAAAAAGAGATCAAAGAAATGGATATGGCTTTAGCATCAAACTATGATGAAACTGTATCAAAAGCTGGATTTTTTGATACGTATCAATCCAAAAAGAAAAAACTAGAAGCTCATATGGATGATTGGGAGAAAGTCCAAGGAACCATTGAAAATTTATAACCATTTGATTTTTAGGTTTAAAACTTTTTGTTGACCGATGCACTTCATCGATTAAATTTGTTTATCATCTATAAAAAAGTTAATATTGTTAGAGAATCATCCTAAATCTAACAACTATGAAGACCTATACACTTGTTTTACTATGTTTTTTGGTAACTAGTTTTTCGTTTTCAGAAGTGTCTGAGAAAGAGAAGGATGCTCTTTTGGCTTTCTATAAGGCTACAAATGGCGAAAAATGGAACCATACATGGAATTTAGATGAACCTCTTGAAAATTGGTATGGTGTTACAGTTGAAAATGATCAGGTTGTAGAGCTAAACTTACATTTCAATAATCTACAGGGAACACTTCCTAATGAAATAGGAAATTTAGTAAACCTTAGAAAATTGAACCTTGGGTTTAACCAACTAGAAGGAATCTTACCTTTATCTTTAGGAAATTTAACAGCATTAGTTTCTTTAGAATTATTTATGAATAAGTTTGAAGGAAACTTGCCTTCAGAGATTTGTAATCTAAATAATTTACAGGTTTTAAAGCTTTATAGTAATAGTCTAACTGGTGAAATACCTTCTTCTATAGGGAATTTAACAAGTTTGAAAGAGCTTTTGTTAGGAAGCAATTATTTATCAGGAACCATACCATCAGAAATAGGAAACATACAACAACTTGAAATATTAAGTTTAATTGACAATAAATTGGTTGGCGAGATACCTCTTGAGATATCGAGTTTAACACAGTTAAAAGAGTTAGTTTTAACAAGTAATCAATTAACAGGAATTGTACCTTATCAAATTACTGGCCTACCTCAATTAAATACATTTATGGTGGGTGATAATAATTTTGAAAGAGAATATGTGTCCTTAGTACAAGGAAAAGGAGTCCATCCAAACAAATTTATTGAGTTTAATTCAAGAACCGTCATTACCGATAACGATTAAGAATTAGTTAATTTATAAATTGAAGGAGGCTCTCTGAAAAGAAAGCCTTTTTTTTATCTTTAAAATATGGAAGAACATGAATTTCAATGTCCATATTGTTGGGAGACAATTTCGATGTTATTAGATACCTCACAGACTGAACAAGAATATATTGAGGATTGTGAAGTGTGTTGTAATCCTATTCAAATTACAGTTAAATTTACAGGACAAGAACTTGTTAGTTTCCAAGTTGAAAGCATAGACCAATAAATTTCTTTGTAAATTATTTGTTATATCTAAAAAGCATTGTATATTTGCAGTCCTAAAATGATTGAGTCGGCATTATGAACCGAAAGTTAAAAGCTAAGAAAATCATTTTGGTATTAAATCGCGGGATAGAGCAGTAGGTAGCTCGTCGGGCTCATAACCCGAAGGTCACTGGTTCGAGTCCAGTTCCCGCTACTAAACAAGACCCATCACTAGAAATAGTTGATGGGTTTTTTGTTTTGTTCTCCTTGCATACGGTTACTGTATTAATCTGATAATTTACAATTAAGATTTATAAGGTTTGTCTTTTAGTATATGTCAAACAAAACTGAAACCTTACTGTAAAATCAAGTTAAAGAAGTTCGATACCATCGAAGCACTTGAATTAAATGGAAGTGAAAGTTACAATACTAAATAGTCAATTAAAGCTCAAGAAAGTATCATCGCTTAAATTAAAATAAAAATTCCTGCTCCATTTATTTCTCTTATTTCGTTATTTTATTGCTTATAGGTTAAACAACGAATAGGATTTTAATCACGTTTAAAATAACGAGTGTTGTTTTCGTAATTTAGATTATTTGGTTTAAAAATATTTGATTGGGTTTAAATAAAACATTTTTTTCCAACCTTGTCTATCAGTATCTATTCTCCAAACATATGGGATAAGGGTTATAATTGAATAGTGGAGATGGGGTGATTTTCCTACGGCATTTCCACTTGCACCAACTGTTCCAATTGTAGATCTTTTACTAACCAATGATAAAGTAGATTTTTTTAACTCATTAAGGTGTGCATAATAATGTAATCGCCATTTTGGACCAAGGATCAGAACAACTTTTCCACCTACAGGTATTTCTCCTGAGAATAAAATTAATCCTGATGTTGAAGAACTGATTTGAGTTCCTTTTTTAGCAAAAATGTCCACACCTTTGTGTGTAACAGATCTTCCCCAAGGATAGTACCAAAACGATTTAAAATTATAATCGGATTTTGTTGCCCCTCTAACTGGTATTTTTAGATTTTGAGGAATTATAAATCCGATAATTAAAATCGATAATAAACTTATTAAAATTTTATTTCTTTTTCTCAATTTAGCTAACCTTTAGATAGGAGAATTGGTAGTTTAGGGGTCTTCTTTTTAAGCTGAAAGAAGTTTATAAGGATCAAAACTTTTTTCTTTACTAATTTAATTATTTTTTTATTCGTTGTAGTGTTTTGTTAGGTTTTGAATCATTCCATTGAATATAAATCCATGAAAGGGAAGAACTGAATACCAATATAGTCTTCCGCTTAATCCTAAGGGTCTGAAAGTAGCTGTTTGAATTAATTTATTTTCAACTATTCTAAATTCTAACCACGCATCGCCAGGTAGCTTCATTTCAGCAAATAGAAGTAAACGCCCTTCTTTTTTATTTGCGTATAATACTCTCCAAAAATCTAAGGCATCTCCGGCGTTTATGGTGTTTTCAGAGGTTCGCCCTCTTCTTAAGCCAACACCTCCCGATAATCTATCAAGAAAACCTCTAAGCTTCCATAGCCAGTTCCCATAGTACCAACCGTTTTCACCACCAATACTCCAAATTTTATCAATACAATCATTCCTGTCGATAATCTCTTTTTCTCTAATATCTTTAAAACACCCAAAGGTTGGCACCACAATAAAATCTGAAATATTATAATTGAAATCACTACTTATAAATGCATCTTTCCAACTAGAAATAATTTCGTTTCTTTCAATTTTGCTAAATGCTTTTTCTAAAGCCATTTGATAACTTATAGGTTCGATTTCTAATATTTTATTAATATCATCATTCCGGCATATTACTTCAATTTTCATACTATTTACCAAAGCTATTGCAAGTTTATAAGATGTAGACGTTACAAAGTATAGCCAATAAGAAGAAAGCTTTGGAGTCATAACAGGAACAATAAAAATATGCCGTTTTAGGTTTCTTGAACGACCAAATTCTAAAAGCATGTCTTTATAAGAAAGGATGTCGGGTCCGCCTATATCAAAATCTTTATTATATGTTTTTGGGTTTAGGATTGTGTTTGATAGAATTTTTATTACATCGGATATTCCAATTGGTTGACATTTGGTGTTTAACCATTTTGGCGTGATCATGATAGGAAGTTTTTCAACCAAATCTCGCATTATTTCAAATGATGCACTACCTGAGCCAATAATAATTCCAGCTCTTAATGTTGTTAAACTATAATTGCCTTTACTTAGTTCATTTTCAACGTTTTTTCTAGACGCTAGATGTTTGGATAGTTCCGATTCATTAACAATACCGCTTAAATAAACTACATGTTGTGCATGGGTTTTGTTAATGGCATTTCTGAAATTCTCGGCGGATTTTTGCTCTAAAAGGTGGTAGTCGGAAGAAGCTGACATAGAATGTACTAAATAGAAAGCTCCATCAATATTTTTAGGGATGTTTTCTAGTGAAACTTCATCAAGTAAATCAATTTCGATGATACTTATTTTAGACTTAAGGGATTCTGGAGGATTAAATCTTTTTTTGTCCCTAACGCAGCAAATTACATCATGACCATTGTAAACCAATATGGGGAGAAGTCTTTTTCCAATATACCCGGTTGCTCCTGTTAGTAGTATTTTCATTTTATTGATTTACCTGTTGTGAATGTTTGCTATTGTGGCTAAGTAACCAAGTTAGCACAAAAACACGAAAAAGTAATTCGGAAAATGATTTAAAAACTTAACATTGAGGTTTTTTCAATATTTTTGATGGTCTATTCTGTTTTTTTAAATAATTCCCCTGTCTTTAATTTACGTGTATACTCCTGGAGATCATTCCGTACTTCGCCAGACATAATATATAATCCTATAATATTAGGAAAAGCCATTGTTAATATCATCATGTCCGAGAAATCAAGTACAGCTCCTAATCCAACTGAAGAGCCTATTACTACAAACATCAAGAACATTACTTTGTATATCATTTCACTTTTGTTAGATTTTCCGAAGAGATATGTCCAAGCACGCATTCCGTAGTACGACCATGAAATCATGGTGGAAAAAGCAAATAAAAATACGACTAAAGACAACACATAGGGAAACCATGGAATAACTGTAGCAAAAGCCGAGGAGGTAAGCTGTACTCCTCCTATTCCTTCAACTTCGTGCATTCCTGTAAATATAAGTACCAAAGCGGTAAGTGTACAAATAACCACTGTGTCTATAAAAGGTTCCATAAGTGCAACATAACCTTCAGAAGTTGGATGGTTAGTTTTTCCTGCACTATGTGCAATGGCAGCCGAACCTACTCCCGATTCACTTGAAAAAGCTGCTCTTTGAAAACCGACTATCAATACGCCAATAACTCCACCATTTATTGCTGATGCATTAAATGCACCATTGTAAATTGCATTAAATGCAGGTACAATATTTTCAATATTTACACCAATAACAATAAAAGCTGAAATTATGTATACTGCAGCCATAATTGGTACAATGCGTCCAGTAACTTTTCCTATACTTTCAATTCCCCCAATTATTACAACGCCAACAAGAAGTGCAAGGCCAAGGCCAAAATAAAAACCTTTTCCTTGCATGAAATTAAATTGTCCAGCAAGAATTTCAAACGATTGGTTGGCCTGAAACATATTTCCGCCTCCCATTGTAGCTCCAATACATAATATGGCGAAAAATACGGCTAGAGACTTTCCAAGCCATTTCATATTTCTCTTTTTAAGGCCATGTTCCAAATAATTCATAGGACCGCCAAAAATCTTTCCATCAGCGTTAATTTCTCTATATTTTAATCCAAGGGTGCATTCTACAAATTTTGAAGCCATACCTAATATTCCTGCAATAATCATCCAGAATGTTGCTCCAGCACCTCCTATAGAAATAGCAATTGCAACACCTGCAATGTTCCCTAAGCCAACCGTTGCTGAAACAGCTGTAGTCATAGTTTGGAAATGAGTGATTTTACCAGGCGCATTAGGATCGTCATATTTTCCGCGTGCAAGATCTATAGAATGTTTAATCCCTTTGAAATTGATAAACCCCATTTTTACGGTGAAAAATGCAGCTCCAAAAATTAACCAAATTACAATAAGTGGAATGTTGTGGGTTATTGGGTCGCCATTAGGATGGGTTACCATTATTGGTTCTAAATATTTTATTTCTGCTAAGTTATGAGCTCCAACTTCAATAACATCTTTGCTGTTTTCCGAGTCATAAATTATCTCACCCTTTTTGGAAAGTTGTGTAAGGGTTCCGGTGGCATTGGCATAAATACTTATTTCTCCCTTCTTAGAAGATTCTACTGTTGCTATAAGGTCTCCTTCATTAACTAAGTTTCCGTTTTTAACTTTCCAATCGCTAAGAATGAAGCGGTCTTGTATTGAAGGGGTCCAGCCCGTAACAGGTACTTTTTTTATATCGGCATAGACTACGGGATCGTAAATACCTATAGCGCTAAATGGATCCCAAAAGAGAAAGGCTCCTAATTTTTTTACTAAAGGGACAGCAGCTCCATTAAAATATTCTGTTATAATTCCTGGCTTTATTTCATAAGAGCGCGTTGTGGAATTCCCTTGACTATCAGTTATAACTACTGAATATGGAATCCCCTCGGTTAGGCCGTATGCATTTGGTGAATTCAAAGCAGTATCAGGCTTAGACCATTTATAGGTGTAGGGGGGAATTCCACCAGAAACTTTTAGTTCTACAAATCCGTCATTTATTAAATCTGATTTATTACCTGTTTTCTCATGTACTTCTAATATTTGGGCATGAAGTGCTATAATTGGACACAAAAAGAGAATGAAAAAAATATATTTTACCATTATTTCTAAGGTTTAAAATTTACACTATGGATTCCTACAACTTAGCTTTATCAACTGTAAAAATATGCTTAATAATTTTAATTGGGTTTTACAGGAGATAAAAATGGAAATAAAGAACAATACAGGAAAATCGTGTAGTATGATTTTAACTAAAAATGAAGTTTTTCTTTTATCCTAAGGTGAAATTATGAGGTTTAATTAATAAAAGCAAAGAGCTCCCGTAACTACTTAGAAAATATTAAAGTAGATTAAAAATATCGCTTAATTTTTATTTGAGTGTTGAATTTGTTTTGTTTAAAATTACCCGTCATTCAAATTAAGCTATCCTCTCTTACTGAGTTTTCAAATTAAAGTTTTCTCATTATTTATCAACTGCTTTGAGATTTTTCCTTAAATTTAATACTTACTAATTAATGCTTAAATTTTCTTTATGAAGAACATACTCGTAGCCGTAGATCAATTAAAAAACGCAGATCAATTGACCGCTCATGCTGTAAAAATAGCTAAGCTTACCGATGCCAAGATATGGATAATTCAGGTGTCAGCAGCCAATCCTACAGATTTGCTGAGTCGTGAGGCAGGACCTCAGTTCATCTATGACAAAAGAACAGAAGATAATAAAAAAGCAGCCCAATTAATTAAGGAATTAGCCCGTGATGTGGAGGAGAAAAACAATATTCCTACTGAAGGTTTTTTAATAGAAGGTTCGGTAATTAAATCTATAAAGAAAATTGTAGAAGAGCATAATATAGACCTAGTAATAGCTGGACATAGAAAGAAAAATGTAATCTACGGACTGTTTACCGAAAACAAGAAAAAGGATTTAATTGATGAATTGCAAATTCCTTTATTAGCTATTCCTTTGAGATAAGGTAGTTTTCGATTAAAACTATAAATTGTCGAAAGTACCCAACCTTCACACTTTTCTAATTAAAAGTGTTTTAATATTTCTGCACTTCCAGATCCTAAAACATGAGTAGACCCGTGCTTCTTTAGTACGGTTTCAATAGCACCGATTGTAGCTAGTAAATCGGCCTTGTTTACTGAACCCATGTGTCCAATTCTAAAATAATTGTTTTTTAATTCAGGCAATAAACCTCCAGCTAATATAACGCCTTCTTCGTTAGTAGCTTGCAGGAATGATTTAGGGGCTATTTTAGATGGATATAAAGGAGCTGTTAAGGTATTGGAAGATGTTTGCTCGTTTTTTGATAACAGCTCCAAGCCTACAGCTTTAATAGCAGCTCGCATGGCTGTTCCCGCTCTTTGGTGTCGGTCAAAACGATTTTTTAGACCTTCATTAGTAATAATTTGTAAACTTTTTTCTAGAGCCATAATAAGATTAACAGGTGGTGTTCCAAAATAAGAAGCTTGTCTATTTTCGTAAGCTTTCATTATGGGAAGCCAATTAGCCCAGTCTCCATAATAATTCGAAACGGGATTCTTTCTTTGTTCAAATGCTTTAATTGCAGCTTTAGACGCAACTAAAAGAGCAAGACCCGGAGGAACACCAATTGCTTTTTGTGATGAAGTTAGAACTACGTCAATTCCCCATTCTTCTTGTTGGATTTCTTCTCCAGCAACAGAACAAACACCATCAAGAATTGTCAATACTTTGTATTTCTTACCTAAATCACCAATACTTTTAGCATCATTTAATACAGCCGTAGAGGTGTCGACATGTGTAAAGGTTAAAAGTTTATAGCTTTTAGATTTCAGTTGTTGCTCTATAAGTTCTAATGGAACTATATTGCCCACCACTGCTTCAAGTATATCAACTTCGGCACCATATCGTTTTAGAATTTCAGCAAAACGAAGACCAAAATAACCTGTGGATATTACAAGTGCTTTGTCTCCAGTTTCTACAAGGTTTGCTGCCGCCATATCCATGGCAAATGTTCCTGTTCCAGCTATTATGAATGCCTGTCCTGAAGTACTTTGGCAAACTTCTTTCAACAGTTTTAGGCTATTGGCGAAAATATTTATGAAATCGGGGTCCACATGGCTTAGAGTTGGAACAGACATACATTGTAAAACTTCACTTTCAAATTCTATTGGTCCCGGTATCATTAGTAGTTTTCTCGATTTCATAGATTGTGCTTAAATTTATTTCAGGCTTAGTGGGAATCAAACAGAAGAAATTTTGAGTTTGTCTTTTTCTGTTGTTTAATTCTTAAAGTTATAAATAATATTTCGTTTTAAAACTTAATGACTGTTTTTTAGAAGAATAAACATAGTTGTTTGACCTATGTGTTAGTACGGCTTATTAGAATTTTCTTTCAATAACTCTGTTTGGTTGTGTGGTTGAATTCATTATAATTTCAAAATCTACAATTCCTATAACTAATCCTTCTTCGGTAATAACATCGACTTTCCATAAACCTGGCTTAACATTGTTTTTAAAGGTGTAGCCTCGGAATCCAGCATTTCTTCCTCCAGTAATTTCAAAGCCTATATCCTCAACAATTTCCCATTCACCTAAAGTGTTGTTATACCATTTCCAACGATGAAGTACAGATTTTTTTATTTCGGTTGGAGCAAATATGGATGTGAAAACATACACGTCTGTATTAGGCTGAATTATTAGCTTAAACTTGTGGTCTCGCCAAAACACATACCATTTATCTTGTTCGTATGTTACATTATAGGTATTGTCTTTTTTTTGAATATTATGAGCAACAATACCAATGTCTAGTGCAAGTGGTACAGGTGGGATGAGGTTGAAAAAATAAAATAAATTTATAGTTAGATAAATGGAGAGGATAATGCCAAGCATTTTTCTAAAACTGAGTTCCAATCTTGTGCTTGGACTTTTTAAATAAATGATAGTCATTAAAAGCAGGGTAGAGCTTAAACTTATTAAACCTGAAATAATGAAAATACTAGTATTCATTTCCTTGATGAAAACCGGTATCATAAATGTGAAAAAAGTAAAATTTATAAAAAAATAAACTCCAAATTGTAAATACTTATTAGAGATTCGTTTTTTTAGAAATTCATTGGCAACAAGTAAAGCTAGAAGGATGATGAAGAATGTGATAGTTTTAGAAAGTGAAACACTTCTCGAGAAATAAATTACATAGGCACTGGATAAACCACCAAAGAAAAACTGAATTGCTAAAGGCAGATATTCTTTATTACGATCTAGTAATGTGTTTTTCCATTTACCATCTTCTATTAAGTTAAAGAGGTATAACGCTACGGTTAATGAGGCCATGTGTATAGAAAGTATGGTCAAATCATATGTTCGATCGATACGACCAAGTGTTAAGGAATCGAAAATAAAACCACCTATAAAGAAAATGATAGGAGCATATTTCTCATACTTCATTGCAAATTTTAGGATTGCATTGTTTCTAAGTTTAACCAAAGTTCTTTTCATAAATGTTTAGTAGATGGTGTGGTTAAATTAGAGAAAAGATAGTACTAAAACCGTTGTGATACTTGCTTTTTTATTTTAATAATTGAGTTTATTTAAATAAGCCTTGAATTTGTATTTATAACAATGGATTAAATTGTTTGTTAATAATGAATTCATTCTATTGGTTTAATCAGGTTCCTTGTTCTAGAATTGTGAGTACGGTTGTGTACTGATTGTTATTTAACATAGTTTTCTGTCCATGTGCCATCTTCATCAAAGAGGTTGTAGCCACCATTGGAGTCAGAGGATAAGTATTGACCTGTCCAGTTCCCATCACGTGTAAATAAGTTGTAATTAGTTTTTGCACGAACGAAATACCCAAGCCATTTACCGTTCAAATCAAAATATAAATAAATGTTAGGGTTGGCATAAACAAGAACGCCATAGGGTTCTGCCAAAATATTAAACAAATATTTTCCTTCCCAAGATCTGTATAATGGATTTAGTCTAGTGGAGTATTCCGGGTTGATTTTAGAGTTGTATTGTGGATTTAATTGAGTTGTATATTTAGGGTTAATGCTAGACGTGTAATTAGGGTTTAAACTCGAATTAAATCTTGGGTTTATTCTAGAAGTGTATTTTGGATTAATTTCAGACGAAAATTGTGGGTTTATGTTTGAATTATACTTTGGGTTTAGGCTGGATTTGTATTTTGGATTTTGTCCATAAGGAATGTTTTGGGCAAATATGGGCGCAATCGAAAAAAGTAATATAAATATAAGGTGTCTAGTTTTCATGCTTCTACAGGTAGAACACTAAAGTAAGCATAATTATTTTCACCGTAAATGTTACCCGCTTTTCTATTTATCCTCTATGGTTTTTATATCAAAAGTTGAGGTGTACGGTTTGTAGTTGGAACTTATCATTAGTAACCATTTAATTGGGTATTTGATCAAAACTGATAATTTGCCAAATAAAAAACACCGGAATAATATTTTTATAAGTTCTATTTTTTCAAATAGATTTCTTACTAAATAATTATTTCGGTGTTTTAATTTTTGCTCAATTCCTAATAGCTAGCAGTTCATTAAATTGTTTTAAAGCTAACTTATAGGTTAGAAGCCTGAGCGAAAAATGGTTTAAATTACTTCTGAAGCTTCTTCTATTACTGGGTGTATTCCCCAACGTTGTGTGTCAGAAAAAGCAAAATCTAACTTATATTTCTCAGGAATTTCACCCCTAAGCATAGCTCCTGGTTTTATTGATGGGAAAAGCTCTTCATACGTAATCATTTCGTTAAGTGAAATACGACGATAAATATGAGAACGTGTTAAGTTTTTAGGTTCATCTAAACCGGTAGCTCCTAATAGTTCAACAAAATTTTTAATTGTTTTTTCGTGGTAATTGGCCACACGAGTCTTTTTATCTTGAGGAACTAAACCAACGGTTAACTTTGGGTCTTGGGTTGTAATTCCTACAGGACACTTGTTTGTATTACAAATTAATGCCTGTATACAACCTAATGCTAGCATCATGGCACGAGCTTGGTAACATCCGTCAGCTCCTAATGCAATAGCACGTGCAACGTGAAAAGCAGATGAAATTTTACCAGAAGCAATTAATTTAATATGTTGTCTAATATTAAGTCCATTAAGGATATTATGTACAAAATCAAGACCGTCAAGTAATGGCGCTCCTACATAATTACTAAATTCTGGTGGAGCAGCTCCTGTTCCTCCTTCACCTCCATCTACTGCAATAAAATCTGGGTAAATATCCAGTTCTACCATGGCACGACAAATGGAGATAAATTCACTTTTGTAACCTATACATAATTTAAATCCAACAGGTTTTCCTCCAGATAGGTCTCTTAATTTTTGAATGAATTTCACCATTTCTAATGGCGTATCAAAAGCGGAGTGGTAAGGTGGTGAATTTACTTTAGTATGAGGTTTAATATGTCTGATTTTAGCAATTTCTTCAGAGTTTTTCTCTGCTGGAAGAATACCTCCATGACCAGGTTTTGCACCTTGAGAAATTTTTAACTCAATCATTTTTACATTTGGTAGTGAAGCTTTCTCAGCAAAAAGCTCTGGATTGAATTTTCCGTCCTCAGTTCGGCATCCAAAATATCCTGTACCAATTTGCCAAATAATATCACCACCGTGTTTTAAATGATAGTCACTTAATCCACCTTCTCCCGTGTTATGAGCAAAGTTTCCAAGTTTAGCACCAGCATTTAACGCTTCGACCGCTGCAGAACTTAGCGATCCGAAACTCATAGCAGAAATATTTATAATACTAGCGGAATAAGGTTGCTTACAATCCTTATTTCCAATCATAATTCTAGGGTCTTGATTTAATGTATCAAAAGCTTTTGGGGCAATTGAATGACAAATCCATTCATAACCTTCAGCATATAAATCAAGCTGGGTTCCAAAAGGGATAGTATCTCTAACTCCTTTTGCTCTTTGATATACTGTAGAACGATCAACTCGGTTGAACGGACGACCATCAATATCAGATTCAATAAAATACTGATACATTTTTGGACGAAGTTCTTCTAATACATAACGCAGACGCCCTACCACTGGATAATTTCGCATGACTGTATGTCGCGTTTGAAGTACATCAGAATACCCCAAAATTGTCAAGAGTAAAACGATTACAAAAAGTACATACCAATTTGAGCTTAAGAAAAAGGCTAATCCAAATGTTATCAAAAGCGCAGCAGTTGATACAATATAAAAGGTATTTCTCATAATCAAAGTAATATTAAATTCAAAGCTATATTTAAAAACTAAAATAGCTTTCTTGCAATTTTTTTAGAATTAATAGTTAATAGATTAATGCGCAAAATTACTAAATATAAAAACGAAATTGATAAAATTTCACTTCATTTTATAAGAATTTAACTTTATTGTTAAATCTAAACAAGAATGTGAATTTTTAAACATTCCAGACATGATAAAATTCTGAAAAATTTCATGTTTTTTGTTAGGTAAAACGTTTTTATTAATGGTGTAAAAATGCTTAAAGTGCCTAATTCAGGCGCTTTAAGCATTTTTAAAAACGCAAATACCTAATTGAAGGTATTTTTTGGTTTTATTTTGAAGGGAGTTTATTACATCCTTTTTTGTCTACATGTTTTTTACAAAATCTAAAAAGACTTTTTTATGAAGTTCAAGATCTAAATTAGGTGAAAGTGATACGCGAACAATATAGTCTTTATCTCCTTCTTTTGTAGTTCCTTGAGTTGATGTTGCTGGAATTGTCCAATAGCATCCCTTTAACTGTCCGTAACTCACGCAAAATTTACTTTCATTAGGAATTTCTGTAATCATTAAGTTGATTAACTTCAAGTTTAAAGCTCTTTTATATGTTTCTCTTTCTTCAAAAGTATTCCCTTTTGTTGGAAGATCTAATGAAAATACGGATGGAGTGAATCCTTGTTCAGCCAATTCTTCTGAAACAAAATTTATTTTTGCTTCAGGTAAAATATCGTGGATGTAGTTTACAAAATCACGAGTATTCTTATAAGCGTCTAGAATTCTTTGATTCATAGAAGGTAGTTGCTTAGCTAAAATTTCATATTGAAGATTGGTAGCTTCGTTATCGCAAAGTACTAGATGCTTTTCTATTTTTTTCATCAACTCTTCAGTTTTATTATTTCCAACCACATAACCAGCAGTACATTGTCCGCCACTTGGAAATTTAGATCCACTAGCATATGAAATAGCTCTAACGGTTGAGAGGATTTCTCCTTCACCTAAAAAAAGATAATTAGGACAAAATGTTTGATCTAAAATAAAAACTGGATCGATTGCTTTATTACCACTTGTAGTTTTACGTTCCTTGCTTAAAACATTTTTTAAATTCACAAGATTAGGAACTTCTACTCGAGGGTTGGTTGGAATTTCGGCAATAATGTAAGGAATGGCATCTTCTTCGGATATTTTATCTAACACGCTTTCGATGCTTTGAACCATATCATTGTCGCCATCTACAAGTAAATTTACAATTTCAACGTTATCGATGCAAGCAGAAACACGTCTAGCTTGGTCATTGGTTCCACCGTAACAATTTGGAGGCACAATAAATTTAATGTTTTTTCCTTTATGATTTTCAAGGGCATCATGAACAAGCCCCATCATAATGGCATATTGAATTGATAACCCGCTAGAAGCCACGAGTGGTTTTGAAGTTGTCCCGGTAATTTCTTTAAGTGAATTTAAAACAAGAGATTTATTTGTGCCGACATTACTTTTTGGAACATCAAAAGCAGTTTCACTTGTTAATGCTTTTAAGGCAACAAGACAGTTGGCAGGTGTCATTGCAATAGTTTCTCTTCGACGTACATGCTGTATGTCTGAAATATAGTTTTGATTTTTATCACCATTAACTAACAATACACTTCCAAGCTGTGGATGAAGATTGATATAAAAGTCAATATTTGAATGAAGGTCAACCCTGTTTATTTCTTCTTGATTTGAAATAAAAACAGTAGAACCATTAAATGTTGACACATCTTCTGCTTTTTCAACTTGTTTTAAATTGAAGTTATAACCATAAACGTTTTTTAATACATCAGCATCAAAAAATAAAGGTAATTCTCCTGTGTAAAGGATTTGTGTGTTTTTATTATCTAATAAGTTCTTTCTTAGAACGGCCAAAACAGGAGTTGTCATGGACGAAAAACTGATGACGTTTTCTGGCTTTAAATGATGTAATTTAGCAATAGCCCATTCTAGCACGCATGATAATGGATGACCTAGTCGGATATAGTCGTAAGCTGTAGGCAACTCATTTAATGCCGACGATTCAGAGTTATTGGAGCTAAATAGAGTTTCAAATTGCTCTAAGAATTGAGTTTTAGCTAATTCTTCATTATAAATATCTAGTCGATGTGTTGTTATGCTCAACCAACCAGTTGGCATATTTTTCAGTACATCTTTAATATAATTTCGTGTTTTATTGTATTCCATGATTCCCGACTTTAGATAGGTTGGCAAGATACATTAATCAGATTTATTTTTGAAAGGATACTAGACGTTTGTTGCTCTTGGTATTTAGTTAGTTTCTTAACTAACCTAAAATTTCGTCATTATCAATTCGCTCTTTTCTATTTTATTTATTAGTTTATTTTCAGGTTAAGCTTAGCTTTTTTAATACGTAAAATTCTAATCCTGTTTATATCTGTATTCCAAATATTATCAAGACCCCGATTACTCTGTAGTTTTACAATGGTTTTTAGGTTGAATGTTAAGTGTAAATATTTCTTATGACTCATTTCTTTTTAGGCAGCGCCCTCTGGGTTCATCTCCTTCATGAAGTACGATTTCCGAGTGTAGGAACTTCGCAGCTTCAGCAGAGTCTTTAACTTTGGAAGCACTTCGTTTTAACATTTTTGATTCAAATTCATTTAATACCTTTTCTCTTATTCCAACTTCTCTCCAATTTGATAAAGCTCTGCATCCTTTCGAGATTTCCCTAGCAAGCTCTAAGGCATCTAAAAGCGCTTGGTTCGCTCCTTGGCCTTTGAAAGGGCTCATGGGGTGAGCTGCATCTCCAATAAGAGTTGTTGGTCCGCCTTTTTTCAATAATTCTGGGTCTAGTAGTTCTCTGTCATATACAGGATATCCGGAAATTTGAGCTTCTTCGGTTGCCTCTAAAATCTGTGGAATCGGGTGGTGCCATTTAGTTCTTCTGCAAGCTTCTGCTTTAAGAGCTTTTGCACCTTGATAACTCAAGGCTTTAGCTTCTTTTTCAGACAAAGGAAAACTAAGTTGCCACATTATCGAGTTTGATGTATAAGGCATCATATAAACACGTTCATTACCGTTGGCTGTTTGAAATACAGTGGCCGAATCGAGTAGGGAAGAATCTAGATTTTTAATATTTTCTAAAGGACAAATTCCTAGTATTACAATACAACCTAGATAGCGTAGAGGGGAAATATCTTCACCAATCATAAACTTTCTGACAGAACTGCGAATTCCATCGGCACCAACTACCAGGTCGGGATAAACGTTTTTTGTTTTTCCGTTTACTTGAAAGCTCAAAACAACACCTTTGTTTTCAAGTTTCTTGATATCTACTAATTGATGTCCCCATTGTACAGAATCAGGTACTCCAAGTTGTTCAAGTAATGCTAGCCGTAAAGATTGTCGGGATATATGCACATTTGTACGTTTAGGAGAAGTGTTTTCGCCTGCCTGTAACCATTTTCTCATGCCCCATTCACCGATTACTTTTCCTTCTGTAGTATGAACAATATGTCTGGTAGAAACCACACCTTCTTTTAAATTGAAAAGGCCAAATCCTTCGATTGCCTTACTAGCTTGTTGTAAAGTGAGTCCATAGCCTTGAGATCGAGTATTGAAATTACTATCCCGTTCAAAAAGTGTAAAAGGAATTTTCCGATGTAAACAGGCTACAGCTAAAGCCACACCGCCAATTCCTCCACCAATAATAGCTACATGTGGAAAGTTTTCTTTATCAGGAACGGGGCAACTAGTAGCTGGAACTAGTCCAGACCCGTTACAGTTTACACATAAAGTAAGATGAGCTTTTGGGCGAATAGGAATTGGTCCGTTCGTAGTTTTTTCAAATTTAGCTAGTTCGTTTTTATAGCGGAGCCGTGTTTTTTTTCGGAGTCTTTGTTTTTTTTTGCCTAGTCCATAACATTCTGGACAGATTTCCCAATTAGGTTCTTTGTCTTCCGCGTTTTTCACCTTTTAGTAATTTGTTTTCGATTTCTTATTTTCAATAAAAGCCTAACTGAAATAATTGTTGTTGATTTTAAAACTACAACAAAGTTTGACTTGAGAAATTAATGGTATTTGTTTTTGGAACGAATTTTAGTTTCCAGTTAATTTATGGTATTCAAATTCTAATGTAGTCATGTCTGTATCGCTTATGGAAAGGTGTTTAAAAATCTGTTCACGAATATAATCCAATTGACGTAGCTCTATGACTGTGCTAAAATCTGCAATGATTGTTTGCTTCGGTGTTTCATTAATCCAAATTCTGAGTCTCCTTCCATAAATATGTTTATTAATATTTTTTAAGGAAAAAAATGCTTTTGGTATTAAATGATAAAAACTTCGTGTTGTTCATTTAAGTCGTTCCACTTAATTTCAAAGATAACAAAAAATGAAAGCGATAATTCTTGGCTTGACCTTGTTTTTGATAAATTATGAGTAAATACTCACAGATATGTTATTTGTCTATAAACAATATATAAATTATTGAAATATTTAAGGTGGTGAAATTTGTTGATTTATAGTGCTTTAAGGCTTTGGCTTGGGGTCTATTATAGAAAAATTTGGAAAAAGTGTTTATTTATGTTATAATGTCACTTGTAAAATTTAAAAAGCCACATGTGAAACTCCGTACTTCAGTTAACCTGAAATCTAAATGTTTCACTTATTTTACATGTTTCATACATTTTTCCTCAAATCACTAGAGGTAATTATCACTGATGTTTTTTCAGTAATTTATAGAAAGGCCAAAGTGGTTCAATTCTAAATTTTCGACCCTTATTTTCTCTATAGGAAGAATGGGGTCGCTTTTTATTTTAAAATAAATCAATTAGTATATGTCAATTAGAGTTACTAGAAAAGAAAGTGCTTCCAAATTCCTTGGGCTTGTAGTAAATAAGACGGTATTTTTTTCTGCGATTTCCGTTGTAATTTTTAGCATTGGATTTACCCTAATTTTTGAAGAACAAGCCGATTATTATTTTGGATTGGCGCAAACTGCTGTGTCGGCTCATGGAGGATAGATTTACACCTTGGCAGTAAATTTATTCATCGTTTTTTGCTTGTATATGGCCTTTGGCAAATTTGGGAAAATCCGAATAGGAGGCAGTGAGGCAAAACCAGAATTTAGTTTATGGGCTTGGTTTGCAATGTTATTTAGTGCAGGAATTGGGAATGGATTGGTGCTTTTTAGTATAGCTGATCCTGTTCGAGATTATTTAAACCCGCCGCGTTTGGCTGGAGAGGCGCCTGCATTAATTGCACAAGAAGCTATTAATTTTTCATTTTTACATCACGGAATTCACGGATGGGCTATTTATTCCGTAGTCGGGCTTTCATTAGCTTACTTTACTTTTAATAGAAAGATGCCACTCACCTTACGATCTGCTTTTTATCCACTTTTAGGAAATAGAATCCACGGATGGATGGGAGATCTTATCGATATCATGGCGGTAATAACAACACTCTTTGGATTGGCAACTACCATAGGTTTTGGAGTGGGACAGATTAATTCAGGACTTACACATGTTTTTGGTGTTCCGAGTTCATTGTTCTATCAGGTGCTAATAATTCTTGGGGTGACATTGGCCGCAACAATATCTGCTTTTAGTGGAGTAAATAAAGGGGTTCAAATGTTGAGTAAATTGAATGTAAGGGTTGCATCAGCAATTTTTATTTTAGTCTTAATATTAGGTCCAACAACATTTATCTTTAAATCGTATATCCAGAATCTGGGGAGTTATTTGGTGCATTTTATAGATATGTCTACTTGGACAGAATCTTTACAAGGTACCGATTGGCAGAAAACACGAACTATTATGTATTGGGGATGGTGGATTTCTTGGTCGCCTTTTGTTGGAACATTTATTGCCCGAATTTCAAGAGGACGAACTATTAAAGAGTTTATTCTTTGTGTATTAATTCTACCTGCATTAGTGACTTTTTTATGGTTTAGTGCATTTGGCGGAACTACTATGCGTGATATCCTTCTTGGTGATACAGCTATGATTGTTGCTGTAAACGAAAACATTTCCACAGCACTTTATGTGTTTTTTGATAAATTCCCATTAGCCATACTTTTAAAATCGTTGGGAGTAATTCTTATTTGTAGTTTTATAATTACATCAGCAGATTCAGGAGCATTGGTTGTGGATAGTATTACTTCAGGAGGAAAATTAAAAACGCCTGCCTTTCAACGGGTAATTTGGGCAGTAGCAACTGGATTGATTGCGGCTGTACTGATGTATGGTGGAGGTTTAAATGCTTTACAAACGGTAGTAACAATTTCAGGTTTGCCTTTTGCTATTCTGTTGGTAATGATGTGTTTCTCGCTATATCGAGGAGTAAACGAGGATTATCAAAAAGCAGAGCGAAAAGAAAAACTCTTGGAAAGACAAACCTATCGTAAAAACATCCTGCAATTGGTAAACGAGGAACGAGAAGAGAAGAATTTGAAAAAAATCGAACCAGAATCAAAACCTGGGAAGAAAACAATTACAACCGATTTGTAGATAGTGTTTAGATATATCGATGAAAATATTTTAAGTTTAAAAGATGATTAAAAAAATAAATTTAGAAAATGAATTAAGACTGATGGTAGCAATGGACCTTACGGCAATGGATTCCATTTTGTTAAAGTACGTCAGTTTTCTATGTCAGGTGTGGAATATTGAACACCTATATTTTGCACACAACATTAAACAGTATAAGTTGTATGATTTATATGACGAGTTTCTTGAAGAAGGAATAACTGTTGAAGATATAGTTGAAAGAGGCTTGCAAAAGACCGTTGATAAGTACTACACAGCTTCAGTTCCACACACTGTGTTAATTACTTCTGATGACTATACCGAAAGTATCCTTAGTCATCTGGCTAAAGAGTATAAGATTGATATTATGGTAGTCGGAAATAAGGACGAGTTACAAGGAACGGGAGCCTTAAATCAAAAACTTGTAAGAATGCTAGATGCTAACCTGTTATTGGTTCCTGAAGAAGCCAGTCACGAAATGCAAAATGTATTGGTTCCAACCGATTTTAGTTCGGCTTCTGCAAGTTGTTTTAAAGTAGCGCAAAGTCTAGTTGAACGTTCAAAAGGAAAAATTGAAGCCTTACATGTCTATAACATTCCTTCTTTTTTCTTTCCTTATATAAATACTGAAAAAGCCATTGATAAGACCAAGCTTCACTTAAAGGAGAAGGTAAAGCAATTCAGAAAAAAGCAAAAGCTATCTGAAGAGATTCCGTTTAGATATATTGATAGAGGAGATGTGTCTGTTGTTGAAGCTATTGAGCTCCATGCGGAGAAAGGTCATTTTGATGTAATTGTGGTTTCAGCTAGAGGTGGAAATAATATCACGAAATTGTTTGTAGGAAGTGTTACTAACGATTTATTAATAAGAAACAGAAAAATGCCATTATTGGTGATTCGTTAAGAAAACTTTATTTTAAATACATGCACAGTCGAGAATTCAAGTTTACTAACTACTAAAAAAATCTAGACTGTGCTCAGTTTGATAATTATAGTCACTTTCACTTATAAAAATCACTTGTCTTTCGAGTTGATTCCAAATTTTTTTTGAGCAAATTGCCCTAAATAGTAAGCAATTAAAATTGGTATTAAAGAAAATGCAATGTACTTTTCTAACAAACCATACTCGTTCATAACTACAAGTATTATTGTTGCACATATTATAAAAAAGACATCAAAAGAGGATTTTTTCATTTCTCACATTTTTTTTATTAGGTATGTTACCCGTCAATTAAATTAGACTGATGATATTCATTTGTAAAATTATATTATTTGTTTAATTGAAGCAAATAAGGAGTGTTTCCAAAAACTCGAAATTCTTTTCAAGGTAAATAGACTTAACTTTTGCTTGGTATTAATAGACTTTGCTTTTGGTCTGAAACATTTGTATATTCTAATTATGATAAAAAAAATCGAAACGGAGCGAATTCCTATAAAATTGTGGTTGGATGATCTTGAAGAAGGAGCTTTACAACAAGCAAAGGATTTGGCTAATTTGGAAATAGCGTTTAAACATATTGCTATTATGCCTGATTCTCATCAGGGATATGGGATGCCTATTGGTGGAATTTTAACTACAAAAGATGCTGTTGTTCCAAATGCCGTTGGTGTGGATATTGGTTGCGGCATGTGTTCATTACGAACAAATTTGAAGGAAATTGATATAGATGGTTTAAAGAAAGTAATAGCAGGAATCCGAGAAACAGTACCTGTTGGATTTAATCATCATAAGGAAAAACAAGATGATAAGTGGATGCCTTTAACTGAAGAACATTTACCGATTGTTGCCAAAGAATATGAAAAAGGAAGATACCAAGTTGGTACTTTGGGTGGTGGAAATCATTTTATTGAAATCCAAAAAGGTTCCGATGGTTATATTTGGATTATGGTACATTCGGGTTCTCGAAATATAGGGTACACAGTAGCCAATTATTATCACAAAAAAGCTGTTGAAGAAACTAAAAAGAGAGGCGATAAAGTTCCAAAGGACTTGTCTTATTTCGTTAAAGGTACGGAGGGCTACGATAATTATTTTAAGGAAATGAATTATTGTATTGATTTTGCTTTACAAAACCGTAAACTTATGATGGAGCGGGTTAAGGATGTAATTGTTAAATCAATTTCGGACGTCGAGTTTTCAAACTTTATTAATAAACCCCATAATTTTGCTGCATGGGAAACGCATTTTGGAGAGGAGTTGATAGTTCATAGAAAAGGTGCTACTCGTGCCGAAAAAGGTGAGTGGGGTATGATTCCGGGTTCGCAAGGTGCTAATTCTTACTTGGTGCAAGGAAAGGGAAACCCAATGTCTTTTAACTCCTGTTCTCATGGAGCAGGGCGTGTTATGAGTCGAGCAGAAGCCAGAAAAACCTTAGATCTTAAAAAGGAGGTTGCTCAGTTAAAAAAAATGGGGGTGCTCCATGCACTTCGCCATAAAAAAGACTTAGATGAGGCGCCGAGTTCGTATAAAAATATTAAGAAGGTTATGGCATTGCAAGAAGATTTAGTGGAAATAAAAGTAGAGTTAATGCCTTTAGCAGTTGTAAAGGCTTAAATTATTTTATTTACTTTAAATACTAAACTTCCTGTATAGTTTCTTTTTGCTTTTTACCGTAAAAGTGAATTTTCAATTGTAGTAATACTACCATAAGTGTAAAGGCAACAACAGTAATAAGTGTTAGCATTCCTATTTCCGATTTAATGGAGGCTAAATCACCTCCGTAAAAACCAATTTTTCTAAACCCATTTAAAAACTGGGTTAATGGAATAAATTGTGCAATATTCGTAATGACTGTTGGTATTGCTATAGTAGGCCAAGTAAATCCACTTAATACAAACGCAGGTGTGGAAATTACCATTAAAAGTTCGGTAGCTTTTAGCTGACTTGGGATAGCTATTGAAAACAGCATACCAATACACATTGAAGCAAAAGTTAACAGGGTAACCAAAACAAACATAGGGAAGTTGAAAACACTAACATCAATTTTAAAATATGGAAAAAACAAACTAACCAACAACCACATTACAGGTAGCATTAATAAAAAAGGAGTGGCTTTTAAAGCAATGTGGTATAAGGATGATTTACTTTCTTTAACTAAATTTCCAAAATAACCATCTTCAAAATCTCGGGAGAAAACCAAGGCCATTGCCAAGAATATGATTTGCTGCATAATTCCAGCTAATAAGCCAGGTAGCATAAAAGTTACGTAGTTTCCTGTGGAATTATAGAGTTTGTTAAAGTTGATTTTAAAACTTTCGAAGGAGCTTAAAGCTTGAGCAGGATGCATTCCTTGTTTTTTAAGACCTTCAATTTCAATTCCGGCATTAAGTGTCATTAAAACAGATTGAATGTTTTTACTTGCGGTATTGGCGTTTAATATGTTTGCCATATTCAAGTCTACTCTTACTTCTGGATGCCTTTTTTGAAATATATCAGCTTCAAAATTTGCAGGCAGTGTTACAACTGCAGAGTATTGTTGTTTAGGCATTTCTTCTATAATGTTCCCGGCCGAAAATCGTACGTCCGTTACAAATAATCCTTCGTTGTCATTAAAAGCATCTATAATTTTATCGGTAGTAGGGCTCTTATCTTGATCGATTATAACGATTGGCAAGTCAACAACTTTTGCTTGCTGATACACATATCCAAATAAAAATCCATACAAAATTGGCGCACCAAAAAATATGGCAAGAAGCACATTATTTGAAAATATACGCTTGAATTCTATTAGAATTAAATTTTTAAACTTTTTCATTTTTTATGTTGTATAAAGCTCGTTACACCTCGAATTATCTAATATTCTATTCTTTAATTAAAACAGTTGCATTTAAATAGAATGTCATATCCTCAACCTTACTTGTAGGTACTATTTTTAGTTCATAAATAGATTCATCTAAACCATATAAAGGTGCTGTACTAGTAATGTCTGCATATTGAGCTAGTTGGTTTATTGCAATAATTTTGGCTTGTATTTCCTCTTTAGTATATGGGTTTTCTACAACCAAACTTTGACCAGGTTTATAATTATAGATTTTCGATTCAGGAATGGTAAATCTGAAATAAACACTACTTTTTTTATAACCATTAAATAATGAATAACCAGGAGTCAATAATTCCCCAACTTCTAAACTGATGGTTTCAATTGACATATCGGCTGGTGCAATAAGATATTTTTCATTTGAAGCAGAAGCTACTTCTTCTTTAGCACCTAAAGCACGATCTAACTGACCTTTGGCTTGTTCGATTTGTTCAGCTCTAGCTCCTTTTCGTATTTCTGTACGTTTGGCTTCTAAAGC
The DNA here is from genome assembly GCF_035306605.1 of Xanthomarina sp. Lineage (NCBI taxonomy): Bacteria > Pseudomonadati > Bacteroidota > Flavobacteriia > Flavobacteriales > Flavobacteriaceae > Xanthomarina > Xanthomarina sp. Next base: position 75,877 of record NZ_DATGNR010000010.1, read on the forward strand.
GTCCACTTGAGCTTGTGCCATAGAGAGTTTCATTTTTACCTCGTCAAATTGTTGCTTGCTTACCAAGGAATCTTTAAACATGTTTTCTAATCGATTATATGATTCTTGAGCAAACTCCAATTGTGCTTTTCCCGAATTTAATTGTTGATCAATTTGGTCTAATTGTTCTGAGGTAGCACCGCTATAGGCTAAGTTTAATTGTCCTTTTGCTGAGGTTATGGCACCTTCAGCTTGCATCATTTTTGCGCTAACTTCAGGGATGTCTATATATGCAAGTGTATCACCTTTCTTAACTTCTTGCCCTTCGGTAACATATATTTCTGAAACTCTCCCACCTAGCTTACTGCTAAGTGCAATGGTTTCAAATTTCACTTTTCCTCTTTCTGAAGTAATCTTTTTATCGTTGCTGCAAGAATTTAAACTCAATAAGGTAACAAGTGCGAGTATAAGAGTTTTGGTTGAATTCATTTTATGATTTTTTTTAGAGTACTTTTAATATTTTAATGTTCCTTTAGCATGAAGCAATTCCGTTACAGCTCTGCGCTGCTCGAAAAATGATTCTTGTAGTTTGAAGTTTGCTTTTTCTAAATCGGTTAATGCATCTAATACATCATTTATCGAGGCTAAATCGTTTTTATATTGTTTATTGATCATCTCGTAAGTTTCAGTGGCTAGCTCAACTTCTTTTTTGGCGATTATTGAAGACTGTAAAGAAGATAGGTAGGATTGCTCTGCTTTTACTATACTTAAGTCTATCATTTCCTCGGCTTCTTCAATTCTCTCTCTATAGATTTGACTTTCCAATTGAGATTTTTTAGCTTTTAAATGTGATTGATTTCCGTCGAAAACATTCCACTTCACACCAACACCAACATACCATTTCGGGTCTAGTAATGAGAGGTAATCTTCTATAAATTCATAATGGCCTTTTAAAGCAATCTTTGGAATAAAATGACTTTTTTCCATTTTCGATTTATAGATTGTTGCCTGTTCAGCCTCCTCCAAAGCCTTTATTTCATTTCTCTTTTCTGTAGTTGAAGAGTTATTCAAATCTAAAGATTCTAGTTGAGGTTTCAATTCTTTTAGTAGGCTTCGATCTTCTCCTGTAAGTTGATGAAGCACCTCAATTAGTAAGGCTTTGTTGTGTTCAAAACTTAATTTTTTACCTTCTAATTGTTGTTGAGCCAATTCGATTTTTTTTCGACCTATAGGCGTGGCTAGACCATTTTCAATAGCTTTTTTTACAAAATGTTCCTGTTCGTTAAGATATTTTTCCGAGGTAGTTAATACTTTTTCTGAAGCATAAACTAAACCGAGTCTATCATAAGTTTCAATAACTTTTAATGCAATCTTATCTTCCTCAGCCATTCCCAGGTAGTTCAGTGAAGATTCTTTATGCTTACTTGCCTTTATAGCGTTGCTGGCTTCGAGTCCGCTAAAAAGAACCCAATCCATATCTAAAGACGTTTTTAATATATTTTTGTCTTGCAAATTTGGAGTTTCTTTTAGTGGAATTCCATCAGGAAATGGTGCATTAAATGGAATTCCGACCGCTTCTTTTATTACCAGTTTTTGAGTAGCTACTAATAGGTTTTGTGTGTCTTCATCAAAAGTTAAATCGTCATTCAAACGCGTGTAACTTCCGTTGAGTGAGATTTTAGGAATAAAAACTGATTTTGCTAATTGTTGATCTAGTTTTGCCTGTTCGGCTTCAATTGAATTAATTTTCAGTTTTTGACTCTTGTTAAGTCCTTTAATAATTAAGTCCTTTAGCTCTGGATCTAATTGTTGTGCATAATTTTCGATTGGAAAAAGCCCAACAATACCGATAAACAAAATATAGAAAAAGCTTTTTTTAATTTGCATTAGTAACATTTTTTTAAAATTACAATGCAAAGTTAATACAAATTAAAGTTGTTCCTTTTGACCTAAGTCAAAAACACTAAGGTATTTAGATTCATGAAAATTAGTTCCAGGGTTCTAACAAATATTATAGTTGAAGTTGATTTTAGGAATAATTATTATGTTGAAATTCTATGGGTGTTAACCTCGTCGTATCCGGCTAAGTGTTTCTTGAGACATCCCAAGATATGAAGCAATATATCCTAATGGAACACGCTGAGATATGTTTGGGAATTCTGCTAGCATATAGTCGTAGCGTTCACGAGCAGTCTGAAATTGCACAGCATTGAGCTTGTTTACCACTTTAGATAACATTTGAATAGAAACTAATCTTCCTAGTTTTTCCCATTTATGATATTTGGAGAATAAAAAGTCCATGTTTTCTTTAGAGATAGAATAAACAAGAGAATCTTCTAATGTTTCTAATGAATAGATACTAGGGCTTTGCTGAAAAAAACTATCAACGCTTGTCATAAATTTTCCTACTCCAAAAAACCATTGGGTTACTTCTTTACCATCTTCCATTAGGTAAAAGCTTCTACCCATACCTTTTTCAACAAAATATAGTTTTTTGCTAATCTGGCCTTGTTCAATTAACTTGGTGTTTTTAGGAATGAGTTCTTTTTCAAAATAAGATGTAATTTCCTTTAATTCTTCAGGATTGTACGGTATTATAGAAAGCAGGAAATTGGATAAATTCATATAGTTTTAAGATATAACTGACTGAGCGATTAAGTTCAAATATATTGAAAAATAATCAAGAATAAACTTCTTTGTTTTAGGGAGATTCTAACCTGATTTCAATCCTTTAAATTCAATACAGAATTTTTCATGTCGAATGCCAATCCAATATAGGTGTTGTTGTTAAATTCAAACTCATCTATAATTTTCCAACCTAGTTTTTTAGTATGTGCTTTTTCAGAAATGATATTGATCTTATTTATAAACGTAATGGAAATTGGATATTTCTTATGAAATTCAACTCTCATTTCTTCAAAAATTTTATTTAAAAAACCCTTTCCGCGATAAGCTTTGTCAATACAAACAGGTCCATATTGAAAACTGTTTTCAGTTGTTATTTTGTTTCCGTTAAAGGTTAAGTTTGGAAAACGAGAGACCATAAAATTGAAGATTTCCCATTGTTCAAAATATTTCCAACTCCCAGCGAAAGCGTATGCAATCAGATTGTTATTGTTATTAATTGCTACAAATATGCCGTTTTCATTAATTATTTCTTCAATTTGTTTGGCTGTAAAAGGAGTGGTTACAAAGCCGTTTTTTAGCTCTGTTTTGTTTAGGTTTCGAAACAAGTTTTTTTCCTGTAGTGCAAGAATACCATCGATGTCATTCTTGTTTCCAATTCTAGTTTGAATACTTTCCATTTTTTTTATAAAGAAACTATAAGTGTTTTGAAGATGATATTAAAAACTATTAATTACTGATTTTAAATTTCAAATATTTTGAAAGAGGCTATCATCAACCATTTAAAAGGCTTCGTTAATACCAAAATAAACACCATTGCTGCCATCAATTCCAACTCCCGCATCTAAACGTACCCATGTGTCTTGAGTTTTTAAAAGTTTAAATCGAAGTCCGCCACCAGCACTTGGTTTTAAATCCTTAATACTAAAGAGTTCTTTTTGGTCGTGGCCCACTTTTCCAAAAAGACCATATCCAGCTAAAGCCCAACGAGGATGAAAACGATATCTGTATTCCGCCTGAAATAGGTATAAACTTTTATCAATATATCTTCCCTGATAATAACCTCTGGCTCTGTTTCCTCCACCATACCACGCTAAGCCTTGAAAAGGAGGGTTGCCATAATTTCCTTCGTAGTATAATTGTAGTGCAGCAATACTTTTTTCTCCTAATTTTTGGTAGGTGCGCAAATCTGCTATAAATTTATTGTAGTTCTGGGTTGCTCCAAAAAGTTCGCTAGAAAACTGAGCGTTCATTTTTAGAAGGTGACCTGAAATAGGTGAGCCAACATTATCTCTTGAATCTAGGTTGAAAATCACTCCAAAACCACTAATTACAGCGCCATCACTACCTAAAATATCGTTGGTGCTTAAAAGTCCTTCTTCCGTTATTTTTGTAACATTGTGATTTTCATAAATATATTCAAAGCCAAAATTTAAAGCAGGAGGTAATCTTTTTAAGAAACTAATTTTTAGAATTTGCGAGGTCATATCGTACGACTCTTCATTGCTATTAGGGGTTGTGTTCCCAATTCCCCAAAAATTATTTGGAAATATTTTCCATTTAAAATTCATGTCTAGAAAATAATCGCCATTGCCAATATATATTTGAGGAATTACATCTATAATAAACTGTTTATTCGATGTCGTTATAAAGTCTACAAAAATATTGGACACTCTATCATTATAAATGTTTTTCTGTTTTAATAAAAATACTTGAGCTCCAGCACCAAAACCAAAGCTTGTTTCTGGTGTATAGAATATAATCGGTATGGCAACAAATTGAATTTTTTTATTCTTATTAATGGTGTCCGACTTAATTACATCTTCCTGACTATAACTAATCTTACTTAAAAGGAGACTTATTAATATGAAGAAAAATAGCTTTTTCATTATAAAGGTTTCGAGTCTAATAAAATTTTAAATCCGAAGGAAAAAGAGAGGTTACTAAGTTCGTAGCTAACATTTTTTACTGCAGGATTGATATTGGTTTCTTGGTTCAAATTTAACCAATATACATTGTAATTAAGACCTAAATCGAAAGATACTCGGTCGTGGATAACGTACGAAAAACCGAAGGTTGAAAGAAATCCAAATCCTCCACCTTTGTTTAAATTTTCAACGTAAACATCTGCAACTAAACTACCAATGGTTTCTCTATAAAGTGCATATCCAGGCGATAAGCTAAAAAACACTGAACCTATATTGCTCGGCGATAAAAAGTAAGTGCCTTTTGGGCCAATAAAAAATGTTTCAGATGTATTTTCAGAAATATCATTTTCAATATTACTTCGTTCCATATTAGCAGATAAACCAATATTTAAGCGGTCTATTAAAAATTTCCCCGTTCCAATTTCTATTCGGTACCAATTGCTAATGGATTTGTTTTCGGTTTTAGTATTCTCGAAAGATCCTGAACCTATAGATCCAGTAAGTCCAGTAAGCCATCTTCCTTTTCTAAAAGGTGTCATTTCACTAGTTTCTGTAGAGTCAATTTCTTTGTTTTGAGCATAACAGAAGCTAGGAATAACACATAGAAATGTTATTAATAAAATTGTAAAATGGGATTTGTTTATCACTTAAAGAGCTGCTTTAACAAAGGTTTTAAATATCCCACTAAAGTATTAAAAAAATCACGTACTAAATATTTAAAGGTTCAAAAAGATGATGTACTAAAATTGAAGTTCATGATTTATTTTCATTAGTTATTTGGTTTTTATCAAGTTTAAATTTTTAAAACTATCTTTGCAGTTCTAAATTAACATGATGCACAAAGCAGGTTTTGTAAATATTATTGGAAATCCAAACGTTGGAAAATCAACATTAATGAATGACTTTGTAGGTGAAAAACTTTCAATTATTACATCGAAAGCACAAACCACAAGACACCGTATTCTTGGTATAGTAAATGGAGAAGATTTTCAAATGATTTTATCTGATACTCCAGGAATTATAAAACCAGCCTATCAGCTACAAGAATCTATGATGGATTTTGTAAAGTCGGCATTTGATGACGCCGATGTGTTAATTTATATGGTTGAAATAGGAGAAAAGGAATTAAAAGACGAATCCTTTTTTAACAAGATTACAACATCCAAGATTCCAGTTTTATTATTGCTTAATAAAATTGATAAATCCAACCAAGATCAACTAGAAGAGCAAGTCCAAAGCTGGGCTGAGAAAGTTCCGAATGCTGAAATTTTTGCTATTTCTGCTTTAGAAGGTTTTCAAGTAAAAGAAGTTTTTGATAGAATTATTGAATTACTTCCAGCATCACCTGCTTTTTATCCAAAAGATCAGTTAACCGATAAGCCAGAACGTTTCTTTGTAAACGAAACCATTCGCGAGAAAATTTTAATGCATTATAAAAAGGAAATTCCTTATGCTGTAGAAATTGATACCGAAGAGTTTTTTGAAGAAGAAGAAATAATCAGAATGCGTTCAGTAATTATGGTAGAGCGCGATACTCAAAAAGGGATTATTATCGGACACAAAGGTTCGGCCTTAAAACGTGTTGGAATAGAGGCTAGAAAAGATTTAGAGAAGTTTTTTGGTAAACAAGTCCACTTAGAACTTTATGTAAAAGTGAATAAAAACTGGCGTAACGACCAAAAACAATTGCGTCGTTTTGGATACAATCAGTAAACCTAAAAACTAAGAAATAAGTGGGTGAGGAGTGAAGAAATAAACTTCAAAACTAGACTTATTAACTAGCTGTCTTCTTGGAGTGTAGCTTTCATAAAACCATAAAGCTTATGCATTTCATCTAGTCCAAATTTCTTGCCTAATTGACCAATAAAATATAGTGCTAACCAGATAATTACCATTAAAATCATAATGCTAATTTGCAGACTAAATGTGATTTTTAAGGTCCAATTTGAATAAGCCCAAACTCCAAATACTATAAAAATACCGGCCACAATAAAATGGAAAAACATAAACATGGTCCAAACAGTTGGGTTTGGTCCGAACAAGCCTTTAACTGTGCTTGAATTTGTTTCTAGTTCGTCTATTTCTAAATGTAATTGTGGCGACCAAAAATGCTGTTTGTGTTTTGGTAGTCTAAGAAACACATGATTGTCAATTCTAGAAACTACAAAGTTCTTTTGCTCCTGTTTCGCTTTGTCAAACAAGCTTAATAATTCTTCATAATTTTGATTTTTTTCAAACTTAAAACGTGGTCTTAAAACCACATCATTGATTTTTGATGAATTAGGCATATCGTTTTTTAAATCAGTTAAATTTGTAAATCAGTCAAGAAATAGTTGGTATTTTAATTGTAAAACCACTCAAGTTTTGGGGTATTTGCTTTTGGAAAGTACCAATAAACAAGGAATTAAAACACTAAGTAATTATAATGATATTTGAGACAATTTCATTTTTATTTTTTTGAAGCAAACAAAATACAATTAAATACTTAGCATATCATTATATTTGCATCAAAATTTATTTAGAATGAGTAACATAGTTGCTATTGTTGGAAGACCAAATGTTGGAAAGTCCACTTTTTTTAATCGTTTAATTAAAAGAAGGGAGGCTATTGTAGATGCGGTGAGTGGTGTAACTAGAGATAGACATTACGGAAAAAGTGATTGGAATGGGAAAGAATTTTCTCTAATCGATACGGGGGGATATGTTTTAGGAAGTGATGACGTTTTTGAAGCGGAAATCGATAAACAAGTTGAGTTGGCTATTGATGAGGCAGATGCTATTATTTTTATGGTAGATGTTGAATCTGGCGTAACTGGAATGGATGAGGATGTTGCCATCCTACTTAGAAAGGTTAAAAAACCAGTTTTTTTAGTAGTTAATAAAGTAGATAATGCAAAACGTGCACAAGATGCTGTTGAGTTTTATTCCTTAGGTTTAGGAGAATATTTTACTATTGCTAGTATTAGTGGTAGTGGAACTGGAGATTTACTAGATGCGCTTGTTGAAGCGTTGCCTGTAAAAGAAGAAGTTGAAGAAACTGAACTTCCTCGTTTTGCCGTAGTAGGAAGACCTAATGCAGGAAAATCTTCTTTTATTAATGCGCTTATTGGTGAAGACAGATATATTGTTACAGATATTGCTGGAACAACTAGAGATGCTATTGACACTAAATACAACCGTTTTGGTTTTGAATTTAATTTAGTAGATACTGCTGGAATTAGACGGAAAGCTAAAGTTAAAGACGATTTAGAGTTTTATTCTGTAATGCGTAGTGTACGTGCTATTGAACATTGCGATGTGTGTTTATTGGTTATGGATGCGACTCGTGGTTTCGACGGACAAGTGCAAAACATTTTCTGGTTAGCCGAACGCAACAGAAAAGGGATTGTTATTTTAGTAAATAAATGGGATTTAGTTGAAAAAGATCATAAATCTACCAACGAATTCGAGAAAATTATTAGAAGAGAAATCGAGCCTTTTACGGATGTGCCAATTGTATTTATGTCTGTTTTAAACAAGCAACGTATTTTTAAGGCAATAGAAACGGCTGTTGAAGTGTATAACAACAGAACCAAAAAAATTAAAACAAGTAAGTTAAATGAGGTTTTACTTCCTATTATAGAAAATTACCCTCCACCAGCTTACAAAGGAAAGTTTGTAAAGATTAAATATATAATGCAATTGCCTACACCACAACCGCAATTTGCTTTTTTCTGTAACTTACCTCAGTATGTTAGAGATCCTTATAAACGATTTCTAGAGAATAAACTTCGTGAACATTTCGATTTTAAAGGAGTGCCAGTAAGTGTTTACATGCGTAAAAAATAAATAGGTCTTACAATAGTTGGGGTTATAATGAAGAAGTGGACATTTTTTATAATTTGTGTTTTCTTCATGCAGTTTTCCATGTCACAAAACACTATTTTGTGGAGAGTAACAGATACTGTAAATCATAAAACCTCGACTATTGTTGGAACTTTTCATCAATTTGGAAATACCTTTGTAGATTCAATTCCTAAAATTAGAGAACTCTTATATAAATCCGATTTAGCTATCTTCGAGTCGGTTTGTAAAACAGAACATACTCAAGCATTAATTAACAAAAGGAAAGCTTCTAATAAAGTTGAAAGAAAACTTAAAAAGAAGGATTTTGCCAAGCTACAGGTATTAAGTAAAAACTGGAAGGTTGATATTTATAAATTGAGGCCTATTGAGCTGAAATGGAAACTGCAACAAGAATTTCAGAGAATAAAATGTAATACCAATAATTCTTTGGATACATGGACGCATTTTGATAATTATTTAGAGCATTTAGCTAGGGAGAATAACATAAAGGTTTTAGGGTTAGAAACAGATAGTTTACAATTGGAGTTAATTAATATTCAGTATAATAGTCCAAAGTGGAAGGACGAAAGGAAAGATATTAGTTCTTTAATAAACATGTTGCTTTCTAATGATGATTATTCAGAATACTGTAAAATGGCAAATGAATACAGGAATTTTGGTTTAGCGTATGATTTTGAAGAGCCTTGCGATAATGATGTTTTAATTCAAGGAAGAAATGAAAAATGGTTACAAGTTTTACCAAATTTATTTAGAACAAACAATTGCTTTCTTGCTGTAGGGCTTTTTCATTTAAAGAATACTTGTGGATTACTAGAACAGCTTAAAAGCAAAGGTTTTTTGGTTGAGCCTATAATAGTTAGGAGGTAAAAGAGCCCATTAATTTAGAAACTAAATAATGGATTTTATTTTCTTATATTAAGAATTAAAGTTTACCAACTTCCGCCAGCTCCACCACCAGAGAAACCTCCTCCGCCGAAACCGCCTCCAAATCCGCCTCCTGAAGAACCTCCGAAGCCACCAGACGAGCCACCAAAGCCACCTCGGCCCATATTGCTTAAAATAATGGCGTCGAGAATGCTAAAGCCTCCTGAATTATTACTGCCTGAGCCTCCGGAACCACCTTTACGGTTTTTGGAAATTGAAATTAAAATAATAATAAAAAATATAATTAGGAATATGATAAAACCATCTGGCGATTCGGAATTAGTATTAGGCTTTCTAGTACCTTGATATTCTCCCATTAAAATTTGGAAAATAGCATCAGTTCCTTTGTCTAAACCACTGTAATAATCTCCTTTTTTAAATTCTGGAATTATAATGTTTCTAGTAAGCTCGCCTACAATTCCTGCCGTTAATTTGTGTTCCACTCCGTATCCAGGAGAAATCCATATATTTCTATCGTTTCTAGCTAATAGAATAAATACCCCATTATCTTCCTTTGCCTGTCCAACTCCCCATTCATGAGCCCATTTAGCCGATAAAAGCCCAATGTTTTCACCTTTAGCGGTTGGAATAATAACTACAACAATTTGGGTTGAAGTTGTATCGGAATATTTTATAAGTTTTTGTTCTAAGTTACTTTTCTCTGAAGCACTTAGCAGCGACATGTAATCGTAAACACTGGTTTGTTCTTTAGGTATTTTAGGTATATCGAACTGCGCCAATAAGTTTTGCGAAAAACACAAACTCACAAACAGAATAATAAGAAATTTTATTTTTTGGGGCTTTATCATTATCCTTTGGATATGTCGTTGGGTAATTCGTTGGTGTCGTTGTGTTGCCAAGGAAAATGTTTTTCTAATTCTTTTCCTGCTTTTAAAATACCGTCTACAAGACCTTGCTTAAAGTTTCCTGCTTTAAACTGAGTTTGAATGATATCTTTTGTGGAGTTCCAAAAATCTTTTCCTACAATGTCATTTATGCCTTTATCACCATATATAACAAAAGTTTTATCCTCAACTGCTACGTATATTAAAACACCATTTTGTTCTTTGGTGTTGTCCATTTTTAAATAATGGAATACTTCCATAGCACGATTAAAAGCGTCTATTTTAGAAGATTTTTCAAGATGCACACGTATTTCTCCAGAGGTGTTTTTTTCGGCCACTCGAATAGCTTCTACAATTTCTTGTTCTTCTTGCGCAGTTAAAAAATCTTCTATTTTAGACATGTTTTATTTAATTAAAATCAAATTCAACCTCTACTGGTTTTTCTGCTCCAGCTTCAGCATCGAAATATGGCTTACTTTCAAAATTAAATATTCCTGCTAATATGGAATTAGGAAATTTCTTTACATGAGTATTGTAAGGTTTGATAGCTTCGTTATAGCGAGTTCTTGCAGTTTGAATGGTGTTTTCAGTGCTAGTTAATTCGTCTTGCAGTTTCAAGAAATTCTGATTCGCTTTTAACTCTGGATATCTTTCAACCGTTACTAATAATCTTGATAGAGCACTGCTTAATCCTCCTTGTGCTTGATTGAATTCTTGTAATTGCTCCGGAGTTATATTTGAAGGGTCAATTGTTGTTTTTGTAGCTTCACTTCTTGCTTTAATTACCGCTTCTAATGTGCTTTTTTCAAAATCAGCAGCACCTTTAACTGTGTTTACAAGATTTCCAATTAAATCGTTTCTTCGTTGGTACGAGGTTTGGACATTTCCCCATGATTCACTTACGTTTTCATTTAGCACCACAGCAGTGTTGTTAAATCCTACAGCCCAATTATAAATACCAAAACCAAGGACGGCTATGATAATTACCGGTATTAACCATTTTTTCATAATATATTGTTTTAAGTGTTAGTGTTTGTTTAATTAGTTGCAAAAGTAAAGAGAATGTTACAATTGTTCTTTAATTTTAAGAAGTTGCGATTTAATATTTTTCAATTTACTAATAATCTCAAAGGTTTCTAAAGGTTTTTTCTTTTCTTCTTTAAGATGCGTTTTAGCACCTTCAAGTGTAAAGCCTCTTTCTTTTACGAGATGATAAATAAATTTAAGATTATTTATGTCTTCGGGAGTAAATTTTCTGTTCCCTTTTGCGTTTTTCTTCGGTTTTAAGACATCGAATTCTTTTTCCCAAAAACGAATCAAAGATGGGTTTACATCGAAGGCTTTGGCAACTTCTCCAATACTGTAATAACGTTTTTCAGGTAATTCTATGTGCATTAGTCTAACGATTGATTTTCTAAGGAAGCATGTTCTAACAACTCATTAAATTCTTCGGCAGATAAACTTCCATAATAGAAATTAAGTGGGTTGATTCGTTCTCCATCCTTAAATATTTCGTAATGTAAATGAGGTGCTTCTGATCGGCCTGTGCTTCCTACAAAGCCAATAATATCTCCTCTTTTTACCTTCTGATTCTTTTTAACATTGTATTTATACATATGGGCGTAAAGACTTACATAACCATATCCATGATCGATACGTACGTGGTTTCCATATCCTGCGGAACCGTTATCAGCTCTAACCACAATACCGTCACCTGTAGCGTAAATTGGTGTGCCACGAGGAGCGGTAAAATCCATCCCCCAGTGCATTTTCCTAGCTTTAGTAAAAGGGTCGGTTCTTATTCCATAACCAGAGGCCATTCTTTTTAAATCTTCATTTTTTACTGGTTGAATAGCAGGAATAGCTGTTAGCAATTCTTCTTTTTCTTCAGCTAATTTGGCTATTTCGTCTAAAGATTTTGATTGAACTACAATTTGCTTTTGTAGTTGATCGATTCGTTTATGACTTTCTATAATTAATTTGGAGTTGTCAAATCCTTCTAAATCCTTATATCTGTTAATTCCACCAAATCCTGCTTTTCTTTGTTCGTCAGGAATGGGGTTGGCTTCAAAATATAATCTGTAAATATTATTATCCCTATCCGCAATGCTAGCTAAAACAATTTCTGTTTCATCCATTTTTTTATTTAGTAGTTCAAGCTGTAATTGGGCGTTTTGTAATTCGTGTCTTAAGCCTTTTTCTCGTGGAGATTCTATGTATTGACTTGCAATAAAAACGAATAAAAAAGCAAATAATGCTGATGCCAATAAAAACAGAGAAATGTACTTAACAGTTCGTCTTTTTTTACGCTCTATTTTTCTATAAGCAAGCGTATCTGGATCATAATAATATTTTACTTTACTCATTGTCTAATTTATGCTATTTTTGCATGGAATTAATTATAAACGAATTATCAATTAGTATCCAAAACGAACAAACCTACAAAATATTTTCATTGTAAATTTAGTGAAAACTAAACGATAAAATGGGAAACTAACGTCTCTCAGTCCGAAATTTAAAATAGATTTGCAGAGAAATTGTAAAAAAAAGTGGTTTTATACAAAATTTAACACAACAGCCTTCAAAATAAATAGATGAAATCTCAAGAAGTACGTTCGAAATTTTTAAGTTTTTTTAAAGAGAAAAAACATAGTATTGTGCCTTCTGCACCTTTGGTTTTAAAAGACGATCCGAGTCTGATGTTTGTCAATTCTGGGATGGCGCCTTTTAAAGAATATTTTTTAGGAAATGCTGAACCAAAAAATAACCGAATTGCTGATAGCCAAAAATGTTTGCGAGTTTCTGGTAAACATAACGATTTGGAAGAAGTAGGATACGACACCTATCATCACACACTTTTTGAGATGCTTGGAAATTGGAGTTTTGGCGACTATTTTAAAAAGGAAGCCATTGCCTGGGCTTGGGAATTGTTAACCGAAGTTTATGGAATAGATAAAGACATTCTATACGTAACAGTTTTTGAAGGAGATGAAGCCGATGGGATTCCTATGGATCAAGAAGCTTTCGATTTATGGAAGCAGTTTATTTCGGAAGATAGAATCCTTATGGGGAACAAAAAGGATAACTTCTGGGAAATGGGAGAGCAGGGACCATGCGGGCCATGTAGTGAGATTCACGTAGATATTCGTTCAGCAGAAGAAAAGGCCAAAATTGATGGGAAAACTCTAATCAATATGGATCATCCTCAAGTGGTGGAAATCTGGAATTTGGTTTTCATGCAACACAATAGAAAAGCAAATGGATCTTTAGAGCCATTACCAAATAAACATATTGATACAGGTATGGGATTTGAACGTCTATGTATGGTTTTACAAGGCGTACAAAGTAATTACGATACTGATGTTTTTACCCCAATTATTCGTGAAATTGAAGCAATTACTGGTAAGGATTATGAGAAAGACGAGAAGGTAGATGTTGCTATTCGTGTAATTTCAGACCATGTTCGTGCGGTAGCTTTTTCTATTGCCGATGGCCAATTGCCAAGTAATACTGGTGCGGGCTATGTAATTCGTAGAATTTTACGTCGTGCCATTCGTTATAGTTTTACATTTTTAGATCAAAAAGAACCGTTTATTTATAGATTGGTTGACGTTTTAAGTAAGAAAATGGGAAATGCATTCCCTGAATTGAAATCTCAAAAGCAACT